>JAJRUW010000004.1 GCA_024277615.1 Fidelibacterota bacterium
AAGCGGGAAGTAGTGGAAGTAGTCACACCGGGCACGGCTCTGTCGGACAAATTTCTGGATCAGCACGAAAATAATTTCCTGGCCAGCCTGCTTTTCGGAAAAGACCGGTTTGGTTTAGCCTTGCTGGATCATTCCACCGGAGAGTTTATGGCGGGTGAATGGCCCCTGGATGTCTTGCTGAATATCCTCGATCAATTTAACCCGGCTGAGATCATTCTGCCGGAATATCAGGAAAGCCGCTTCAAAAGAATCCGGGGGTTGCAGAAATACTTTTATACGAAATATCCCGACTGGCAAAGTGACTATTCATCCGCCTATGAGAAATTAGTCGAACATTTTAAGACCACCAATCTGAAAGGTTTCGGTATTGAACATCTTCCGTTGGCAATCTCCGCTGCCGGTGCAAACTATATCTATGTTAATCAGAATTTCAAGGGACGCACCCGTCATATTACTTCAATTTCCCACATTCAGGATAGTGATACAATGGGAGTTGATGCATTTACTCTGCGGAATCTTGAAGTATTCAGATCACTCTCTTCACAGGGGACCCATGGGACTTTAATCAGTGTTCTGGATAAAACCATGACTGCAATGGGAAGCCGTTTGCTCAAGAAATGGTTATGCCGCCCGCTGGCAGAATCCCGGCAAATACAAACCCGCCTGGACCGAATAGCTGAACTGGTCAGCGAGCCCGAGCTGACATCCGATATACGTAAAAAATTAAAAGAAGCCGTTGACATTGATCGCGTTCTTGCGAGACTTTCGACGCACCGTTCAACTCCCAGGGATATCCTCCAGCTGGGGAAAACCCTGAAACTGATTGATGAGATTAAGCTCGTTTTTTCAGGTGCAAAATCGGCCATCGCGGATTTGCTGTCACAAACCCGGGATGTATCAGCGGTGGAGCAGCGTATCTTCAAAACCATCCAACCTGAACCGCCTGTCAATCCGTCAAAAGGAGGCTATATTGCCTCCGGATTTTCGGATGAGCTGGATCAATACCGCCAATTGTCAAAAAATGCCAGCGACTGGCTGATAAAATATCAGTTGGAAGAACAGAAGAAAACCGGCATCAGCAGTCTGAAAGTCGGCTATAATAAAGTGTTCGGATATTTTATTGAGGTTACGAAAACTCACACAGCCCGCATCCCCGAAGACTACATCCGCAAGCAGACGCTGGTGAATGCAGAACGTTATTTTACGCCTGAACTGAAAGAATACGAAGAAAAAATTCTAAATGCCGATGATAAGATCAGACAACTGGAGAACCGGTATTTCCAGGAGCTTAGCGACTCAATTCTTGAAAAAGCACAGGATATACAACACAACAGTCAGCTCTTTGCCCGACTGGATGTGGCAGTTGCTTTGGCTTTTATAGCGCAGCAAAATGACTACACGCGACCACAGATAAGTGACGGGGATGAGATAATACTGAAGAACAGCCGACATCCGGTAGTTGAAAAATTACTGCCCCAGGGTACTCTTTTTATACCGAACGATCTGACGCTGAATTGCCATGCTGAGCAAATCGGCATCATTACGGGACCCAACATGGCCGGGAAAAGTACCTTTTTAAGACAGGTTTGCCTGATTGTACTCATGGCACAGACCGGCTCATTCGTGCCCGCTGAATCTGCAACCATCGGTGTGGTTGACAAACTTTTTACGAGGGTAGGGGCCAGTGATAATCTGGCTGGTGGTGAATCTACTTTTCTGGTGGAGATGAACGAAACTGCCAATATCCTGAATAATGCAACGCCCGGGAGCCTCATCCTGCTGGACGAGATCGGCAGGGGAACTTCTACTTACGACGGGCTTTCCATTGCTTGGGCAGTTATCGAATATTTACATAATAATCAAAGAATTGCCGCTAAAACTCTGTTTGCCACACATTATCATGAACTCCTGGAACTGGCGGACCAGTTGCCCAGGGCTTTTAATTTGAATGTGGCCGTGAAAGAGTTTGGGAAGCGTGTTATTTTTCTGAGAAAGATCATATCGGGAGGTGCAGATAAAAGCTACGGTGTCCATGTGGCTGAAATGGCCGGCCTGCCAAAATCGGTTATCAGACGCGCCCATGCAATTCTCGGCAAACTGACCCGCAAAGAAGGTCAGCATCCGGCGGCAGAACTTGAAGTCCGGCACAGTTTTCAGGCCGATCTGTTTGAAAAGCAGGAAATGGAATTGCGTAACGATCTGGACGAGCTAGATGTAAATCAATTAACACCTTTGGAAGCACTGATGAAAATAGACGAATTAAAAAAGAAACACGGGCTGTGAGATCATGAAACAATTTGCAAAACTTTGTATGCTCTGGATACTGGACGGGTTTGTGATTCTTTCAGCGGGAGATTTTGTCTCACACGGCGGGGAATTGTTTGAATCCGCTGCGGATTCACGTACTGCAGCAATGTCGGGGATTGCAGTTACAAGTGCACAGGGACCAGCCGCCATTTTTTCAAATCCGGCTCTGCTGACGGATGCATACAGCCATTCAATTACAATCTCATACCGGAATTTATTCGGAGGACTGGCAACCTCGCAAATACTGGCCTTTCCTATAAAAAAGCTGTCCCGGGGCGTGCTGTCTTTTGGACTCGTCAATCGGAGTGTCAGTGACATTCCCGATACGCGCCGGGCTTTTCTGTTTGAGGACAGTGAAGGCCCCCACCTGGATTACAGCCAGATCACATATTTCTCACAGACCGAAACCGGCCTTATAATTTCCTACGCAGTCAAATTAAAAAATAAATATAAGGTTGGAATCAATTTGAAACCTGTATTTATTAGTATTGATGATTACCATGCCTGGGGTTTGAGTCTGGATGCCGGGTATGTTGTAAATCCGACTCCCCAGACCGCTCTGGGTCTTTTCGTTCAGGATGCCACCTCCATGCTGCTTAAATGGAGTACGGGTACCAGGGAGATCATACCCCCCAAAATTGTTGCAGGCGGTCATTTGAATTATAAAAACTTGCTGATGACAGCGGCTTTATCAGCCCGATTCGGTGAATCCCTGCCCTCTGCAGGTATGACCCTGGCAGGGCAATCGATCGAATATAACCTGGGAATCGAAAGCATACTGAATGATAACCTGTCACTGCAGGGCGGTATTTCGGACTTAGCTGCATTTACACTTGGATTCAGTCTCAGGGAAAAGTACGTGGAGATCAGATATGCCTATCTGGCATCCCCTGCTCATGCCGCATTGGGTGACAGTCATGAATTCGGTGTATTGTTCAATCTGGATCAATTAAATGAACTTGGTGGTTTATTTGAACCGTAAAACAAAAAAAATAAGTGTCTTCGGGATATAGAATATTTTGTATATTTCCAGTTGCAATGAGGGCGAAAAATGATAATTAGTATGACCGGTTTCGGTAAATCTGTGGTGGGTAATGAGGAGCTGTCGTTAACGGTAGAAGTCCGTTCGGTGAACAGCAGGTTTCTGGATTATACTTCTCGTTTACCCGGTTTTATGACACAATTTGATCATATTGCCAATCGTGTGATAAAAAATAAGTGTGAGCGCGGCAGGGTGACACTTAGTGTCAGCGTTGATTTTAACGGTTCGTTGACCAGCATTCCGAAACTGAATATTGAACTTTTAGGGAAATACCGCAAGCTGGTCAGCCAGGCCGCGGAGCAAACCGGAACCGAACCTGAGATACCACTGGAAACTTATTTAACTTTCCCCGAGGTCCTTAACCTGGAGTCAGGTCTGTCGGATGAAACACTCCAAGTCTTGTTTTCAGAGGGCCTGGACAAAGCGCTGGGCGAGCTGTGTGAAATGCGTAAAACCGAGGGTGAATTTCTCGCCGAAGACCTCGCCCAACGGATTGAACATGTTGCTAAAAAGGTTGATGAGGTTTTTGAACTGTCGTTGATACATCAACCCAGGAGTGTAGAAAAACTCAAAGCCAGAGTTACGGAACTTATCGACGGCAAAGAAGTAGATGAGAACCGCCTTTACACTGAAATATCCATAATGAGCGGAAAAATTGATATTACCGAAGAATTAACCCGGCTGAAAAGCCACATTGAGTTATTCCGGAGTTACTTTAATTGTGAGAGCTATGCAGGTAAAAAAATGAATTTTCTGCTGCAGGAAATGGGACGCGAGATCAACACGATTGGCTCCAAAACCGATGTCCTGGACATACTCCACATTGCAGTAGATATTAAAAACGAACTTGAAAAAATAAGAGAACAGGTACAGAACATACTATGAACAAAGGTTTATTAGTCGTACTATCGGCTCCTTCGGGAACCGGGAAAAGTACAATCTGCCATGAACTACTCAAACGAAATCCAGAGTGGACTTTCTCGGTATCCGTGACTACCAGGCCTCAGCGGGAAGGCGAGGTTGACGGTGATGACTACATTTTTATGGATGTGGACAAATTTGAGCATTATATTAAATTCGGGGATTTCGTCGAATGGGAGTGGGTTCACGGAAATAAGTACGGAACCCTTATCGGTCCGTTGGAAGATGCCCTGGATGAAAATAAACTCATGCTGCTGGACATTGATGTAAAAGGTGGTACTTCCATAATGGAAGAGTTCCCGGACGATACAATCTCGTTTTTTGTTGAACCTCCCGGTGACACCATCGCCGAGCAATTGGAGGTTTTAGAAGAGAGGCTAACCAAACGCGGCAAGGAACCTCCAACAATTATAAAACGCAGAATTAAAAGATTTCAGATTGAGTTGGAATATAAAGAAAAATTTGACTATCACGTCATCAACGATGACCTTGAGACCGTCATAAACGAAATAGAATCAAAAATAAAAGAGGTTTATAAATGAGAATTCAAACCATCCCTTTCAGTAAACTGGCCAAACAGTCCGATGACATCTACGAAGATGTGATGATACCGGCCAAGCGGGCTAAACAGATCATTGATGAGCGCGTTGAGCATCGGGAGCCTTATGAAGAAGTTGCTGATGATGCCTACAATTTTTCCGATCTCGAACCAAATGAAAATTACGAAGAAAAGGAAAAAGCCATCGGAGTAGCTCTTGAGGAATTTCTAAATGGCGAACTGGAATGGTCAATATCAGAAAGTAACGAGGAAATTTAGGAACTGAATTGTCCTCCATTGATGATTTATTAAGCTGCTATCTGAAGCAGAATCAGGAGTTGTTTGGGAACACTCTGTATCTGGAAAAAACAGCTTCCATGCCGGAGCAAAATGATACGCAACCGGAGCCGGCAATGAGGCTCAGTTCATTTTATGAACAGATCAGGCATTGCGAGCAGTGCAGTCTGGGGAAAACACGCACTAATTTTGTCTTTGGAGATGGCAATGAGAATGCAGACCTGGTTTTTGTGGGAGAAGCCCCGGGGAAACAGGAAGACCTTCTGGGTATTCCTTTCGTCGGCAGAGCGGGGAAACTGCTGGACAGGATTCTGGAAGCCATCAATTTAAAGCGCTCTGATATTTTTATTTGTAATGTACTAAAATGCCGGCCACCCAATAACAGGGACCCTCTGGCAGGTGAGATAGAGCAATGTGAACCCTATTTGCAAACCCAGCTGGAAATGATCAACCCTAAAGTAATCATCACCCTTGGTAGAGTTGCTGCTAAAACTTTATTACACCTGGACCTTCCTTTAGGGCAGATGCGCAATAACACATACCTTTACCATGGAATTGATACGGTGGTGACATACCATCCGGCGGCATTGCTGCGAAACCCCAATTTAAAAAAACCGGCCTGGGAAGATTTTCAACGCATCAGGGATACTTACCTGATAACTGAGTGATGGCAGAAACAAAAAAAAGCGACCTGAGATTACCGCCCCACTCTGTTGAAGCTGAACAGGCAGTCCTTGGCTGCATGATGTTGGAAGCCGAGACAGTCCCGAAGGTTCTGCACTTTTTGAAGCCTGAAAGTTTCTACAAGAACGCTCATACTAAAATCTTCGATAGTATGTTGGTGCTATTCAATAAAAACCAGAATATCGATACAATCACGGTAATAGACCAATTGCAGAAAGATAATGCTCTCGAAGAAGTGGGCGGAGCTTATTATCTTACGGGGTTATCGAACGATGCACCTTCGGCAGAGAATGTGGAATATTATGCAAAGATAGTTCAAGCAAAATATGTTCTGCGGTCCATCATCTCCGCTTCTATCGAAATGTCCGAGCTGGCATACGAAGCCAGAGAAGAAATTACGGACATACTGGACAGGGTCGAACAAAAAATATTTACACTTTCGGAGCAATCCCTGCGCGGCGAGTTTGTCCCCGTTGACGATCTGCTGCACGATGTACTGGATAAATTCGGTTCTCGCAGAGAAGGTGACGTCATTGGTGTTCCATCAGGCATAACGGGTCTGGATGATATCCTTTCAGGTTTTCAGGATTCGGATTTTATTGTACTGGCAGGGAGACCCTCAATGGGAAAAACCGCTTTATCCCTCAGTATCGCCCGTAATATTGCCGTGGATTACAAAAAAGCCGTTGGTTTCTTCAGCCTGGAAATGTCAAACACACAGCTGACCGAACGCCTGATCACAGCTGAAGCGCAGGTGGACAGCCACCTCGTCCGCACCGGGAAATTACCGAAAAGAGAATGGCAGAAACTTTCCAGAGCCGCCGGGCCCCTATCCGAAGCTAAAATTTTTATTGACGATTCTCCGGGATTGAATATCATGGAGATCCGGGCAAAGGCCAGACGCCTGAAAGCAGAGTATAATATCGATATCCTTTTCGTTGATTATCTGCAACTCATCAATGGGATCGGCCGTGTGGAAAGCCGGCAGCAGGAAATTACCATGATCTCAAGATCCCTGAAAGCTCTGGCCAAAGAACTTGAAGTCCCGGTGGTGGGCTTATCCCAACTGTCCCGGGCACCTGAAACCCGAACCGACCACCGCCCCATCATGTCAGATCTTAGGGAGAGCGGCTCAATTGAACAGGATGCGGACGTGGTGCTGTTCATTTATCGCAAATATGTATACACGCGCAATGAAGAAGACAAGGGCACCGGAGAGATCATCGTCTCAAAACATCGCAACGGCCCGACGGGCGTCATTCCCGTAGCCTTCGTTGATAAATATGCTAAATTTGCAAATCTCGATTATTTCGCCGAAGAATTCGAGCAGGGGATACCGGGCTAGGATATGTGGGAATCACTTAAAAAAATAAATCCCTTCGGCCTGGCAGAGTACCCGAAAGATTATCTGGCCATTATCCGGAACATCAATGAACCCCTGGATGAAGAGGCTTTTAACGCAATCTGGCGGGCTTATCAGTTTGGGAATATTGCCCACACCAATCAGCGCCGCAGTTCGGGTGAACCCTATTTTACGCATTGCGCCAACGTTGGTGCCATCCTGGCCGGCTGGAATCTGGACTATGACACTATTTCTGCCGGACTGTTACATGATACACTCGAAGATACGGATGTCACAAAGGAAGATCTGGCCCGTGAATTTAATCCCGATATTGCCGAATTAGTGGACGGCGTCACAAAGTTATCCGACATAAAATTCAACAGCCGCCAGGAGCGGCAGGCAGAGAACTTCATGAAAATGTTTCTCTCAGTCGCGAAAGATATTAGGGTCATCATCATAAAATTTGCCGATCGGCTGCACAATATGCGCACGATTAAGCATCTCCCCCGCATCAAGCAGCATCGTATAGCACTTGAAACACGGGAAGTCTATGCACCGCTTGCTCATCGGCTGGGAATGGGGAATCTAAAACTTGAATTTGAAGATCGCTGTTTCGAGATTCTTGAGAACCGTGAATATACCAAACTTTGCAAGAGGATTAAATCTTCACGTGGCAGCCGCGAAAAATATATCCGCTATTTCTCGGCTCCGATAAAAAAACAACTGGCTGAATATAATATCCATGCCGAGATCTACGGCCGCGCAAAACATAATTATTCCATTTACCGCAAAATGCAGCACAGGGGACTCCCCTTTGAGGAAATATACGATCTGCTGGCCATTCGCGTGATAGTGGACAGAATCGAAGACTGCTACGCCACACTGGGGATTGTTCATCAGATCTATCACCCTATTCAGGAACGATTTAAAGATTATATCGCCACGCCTAAGATCAATGGCTACCGCTCTCTCCACACAACTGTCATCGCTGCCAATGGTAAAATGGTTGAGATCCAGATCCGTACCCACAAAATGAATGAGACTGCAGAAATCGGAGTGGCGGCGCACTGGGCTTATAAGCGCCACGGCTCGGTTAAGGTCAAAGATACCGAGATGAATCGTCAGACACGCTGGCTCCGGGAATTGGTAGAGAATCTTCAAAGTGAGAATAAAGATCCGGGTGAATTTCTGAATTTACTTAAAATTGATCTGTTTCAGGAAGAGATCTTCGTCTTTACACCGAAGGGAGATGTTGTCAAGCTGAGACTCGATTCAACCCCGGTTGACTTTGCCTATGAAGTCCACTCCCAGGTGGGATTCCACTGCACGGGGGCAAAGGTGAACGGTAAGATCGTACCCCTGAATACCCGGCTGCGGAACGGAGATACTATTGAGATTATTACATCGGCTTCTCATACTCCCAGTCATACCTGGCTGAAATTTGTCCAGACGGCCAAGGCTAAAACTCATATCAAAAAATGGATCAAAAAAGAGCAATTCGAGAAAAGTATTAAGCTGGGGGAAGAAATTGTCGAAAAAACCCTCCGCCGTCTAAAGAAGATATCGCTGCTAAAAGAGATCAAGTCATCTCCCCAACAGATGGGATATAATACAATTGATCAACTTTATTCCGCAATCGGCAGCGGTCAGATAACCGTTCGTGATCTCGTTGAAAAATACCTGCCGCCCAGTGCTGATGATAAACAGAGTCCTGATACGGAATTACTAAACAAACAATTTCTGAATCGTGCCCGCAGTACTGCCAAGGGTGTAAATGTTGGCGGTATCCGCGGTACCTTGCTGAATTTTGGTAAATGCTGTAACCCTATCCCGGGAGATGAGATCGTCGGATACGTTACACGCGGGAGAGGTGTCACGATTCATAGAAATACCTGCAGCAACCTGCCGGCCCCTGAAAATGAAGATCGCTTTATTGACGTTAAATGGAATACTTCCAAGGCACAGTCTTTTATCTCCAGAATAAAAGTGGTCGCAGAAGACAGGAAACTGTTTTTGAGAGATGTTTCGGAATCCATCTCTAATTTGAATATAAATATTGTGAGTGTCGATATCCGGACCGATGAAGGGGTCGCAACCGGTCTTTTTATCATTCAGGTCAGGGATAAACGGCAATTACACAGGCTTATTAGAAAAATAAGATTGATCCCAGGATTAATTTACTTAGAAAGGATATAAAAATGACAAAAACGTATACTAAAATGGATATCGTACGGATCGTATCCGAGAAGCTGGACTTATCAGAAGTCCGGGCAAAGGCCATGGTTGAAGCCGTGATCGAGACTATGACCCACATGCTCACAGAAGAGCGAAGCCGTACGCGCATTGAGCTGCGGAATTTTGGTGTATTTGAAATCAAGCCCACCAAAGCCAAACCCCGCGCCCGCAACCCGCGTGCAAATGTGGAAGTTTATGTACCTCCACGGAGAAAAGTCCACTTCAAGGCAGGCAAAATTCTGCGTGATGTTCTGAAGCAGGAATGGACTGAATAGAAACAGGACGTATATTAGGCATTGACTTTGGGAACAGGCGGATCGGATTAGCGGTATCCGATCCGTTGGGGATTATTGCACAACCGTACTTGGTCATTGACCGGAAGAAAACACCCGATTACTTCGATGAACTACTGAATGTGTGTCGGGAGATTAACATCCGGAAGATCGTCGTTGGAATGCCCCTTTCAATGAAAGGGACGGATTCCTTACAGACAAAAATCGTTCGGGACTTCATCTCCAGGCTCACGACCCTGACGAAGATTCCTATCGTTTCGATAGATGAACGGCTAAGTTCCAGTACCGCCAGAACTCGTTTGATCACCCGGGGTGTAAAGACCGGACATCATAAAGGTGAAATAGACAAAGCTGCTGCCTGTGTTTTTCTGCAGGAATTTCTTGATACCCATTAAATCAGCTGCTGTTTGAACCGGCTACGGAAATATCTGCCCGAACTCTCCTCCGGAGTTCTGATGGGTCTGGCTCAACAGCCGTTGCATCTGGGCTTTTTGGCCTGGTTCGCACTGATACCCCTGCTCTTTCAGCTCAGAACGGATACTTCTCTGAAAGGGTCGCTGGGGAGAGCTTATCTGTGGGGCTGCACCTATACTCTGACAACCATTTTCTGGCTGGCTTTCAATATCGGAACATCTCCGTTCATCGGGGCCGTTTCCATGCTGGGGTCTGTTGCATTTCTCGGATTGAACACGGTTCTCGTCGTCATACTCTGGCAGCTGACCGGTCGCAAACTGTGGACCTTCCCACTGGCCTGGGTCGTTATCGAGTACATCAGAACTTTCGGCACCCTGGGTTTCCCCTGGATCAGTCTGGCCAACTCACAAATTCCTTATCTGACTCTCATTCAAAATGCTGAAATTACCGGAATCTACGGGATCAGTTTCTGGCTTGTGCTCGTAAATGTCTGTGGATATACCGTATTAACCGAACGAAAGTTGAAATATGGAATTTACCTTGCAATATTATTCATTATTCCCTGGTTATCCGGCAGTCTGCTAATGCCCGGCAAGGCAGACCTGGCAGGTCCCGGGGTCACTGTAGCTGTCGTGCAGCCAAACATCAAACTGTCAGATAAATGGGAAAAAGGAGCCACTCGAAAAATAGTTACCGCCCTGCTGGAACAATCCGGGCCTGCTATTGAAAACAATACTGACCTCATTATCTGGCCTGAAACTGCCGTTCCGTCCTATTTGCTCAAAACGGACCGACGCTCTTTGCGAGACATCCGCCAGGCCTTGACAAACAGTAGTTCGAAGCTACTAACGGGTATCTCACATTACGAAAGAGAAGCAAATATCTTAACCACCTATAATGCTGTGGCGCTGTTATCTAAAACCGGTCTCATCGGATTGTATAGGAAAATCGCTCTGGTACCCATGGCAGAATATATTCCTCTGTCGGGGATTTTCCCAAAACTTAAAAAATTAAACCTCGGGCAGGCAAATTTTCAAAGTGGCGATGAATTCACAATCTTTCCGTTAAAATCATTCCGTTTCAGTGCCGTTGTCTGTTTTGAAACGACCTTTCCGGCTTTGATTAGAAATTTTGTCAATTCATGTGCCCAGTTTATCGTAGCTGTGGTTAATGACGGTTGGTATGAGCATCCGCCAGAGCCTCAACAGCATGCCGCACAATTCATCTATCGTGCCATTGAGACCCGCAGACCAATGATACGCTGTGCAAACACCGGCATTTCCATGGTCATTGACAGGTCGGGGAACATCACCCACCAGGTGGAGTTGAACCGCAAAGCTGTTATCCGAACGGAAATATTTCCCGGCGACACAAAAACCTTTTATTTGAGATTCGGGGACATCTTCGCACAGTTAATAACGGCCGGTACTCTGTTTTTCATCATATTACACTTGATAAGGAAAATATGAAATATTTCTTAATTCTATTCTTAGTCATTGGATTTACTATTGCCCGGCCTGCCGGTCAGAAACCGGGCAGGGTTTTCCTGAAGTCAGCCATATTACCAGGCTGGGGGGAAATGTCCCTGCAGAAAGACCACCGGGCAAAAAACTTTTTTATCAGGGAAGGACTACTCTGGCTTACACTCTACGGGGCCAATAAGCGTTCAGACTGGTACAGGTCCGATTATCTGGCCTTCGGTGCAGAACATGCCGGCACAGATATATCGGATAAAGCATATCAATATGCTGTGGATATGGGCAACTATGACAGCTACTCAGATTTCATAACAGCAAAAGACCGGCAACGGCAGATCGATTTGAAATATCCGGAAGGTCAGGGTTATGAATGGGAATGGGACTCCTCAGCAAATAGAATCAAATTTGACGAGATGAGAATCAAAAGTGTCAGTGCAGATAAGTTTGCGACTTTTGTGGTAGCAGGTTTGGTTTTTCATCGGGTTGCTTCTTTAATCGATGTGCTCTACCTTCAGCGCAAAGCAGGTTATCTATCACTTCACTCAAGCCTGATTCCGGAGCCGAATCAGCGTTACACCATTCTTGTGAGCCTGAATTTTTAATCCGCTTTAGCCGCTTGTTTCCGCCTTACAAACCCTGCAGTGATATCACCTCTGGCTGATACCGCCTTTTCCGACCACCACTCCGTATAAAACCGTTTCATGATTTCGGCCTTGTTTTTCTCCAGGTCTGCGTAAACCGCCTCCTGGCGGATCTTCTTAAGCTTACGCCAGGTCTCACCTGCTGCAATATTTTTAATCTTCTTACAAATCGTACCGAGGTCTGCAACACAGATCTCAAACGGACTGAAAGCTGCAATTTGTTCCGGCCGATAAAACTCATGACGACCGCTGATTAGTTCGAAACAGCTCACATATGTATGTTTCAGGATGGACAGGGGTACCGCCGGCAGGCTGAAGCCCAACCTGGCTTCATTCAGTCCCACTGCATACGTCCCGGGTCTCATCATTACGAGGTCCGCACAGGCAGCAAGCAGAAACCCACCGGCAACTGCATGGCCATTGAGCAGAGCCGTTGTGAAACCGGCCCGGTTAAACAGACTCAACAGTAAGTGTTGAAAGTTTTCAATAAAATTTTCAAATTCAGTTTTATCAAGTCTCTCACAATAGTGCAGATCGAGGCCGGCAGAAAAAAAATCCCCGTTCCCCGTCATCAGCACTGGCTCCGTATCTTCAAGCTGCCTGAGGTACTCCGAGAGCATTCTAATTAATTTGTCATCCAAAGTGTTTGCTCTGGCATGCTCGAGAACGAGTATGTTCACACCGTTTTTCTTCCGGAGTTTGACTGATGAATTCATTGATTAATTTACGCTGTGCGGGGTTGTTTGCGAAAGCACGGATGCAGTAACTTTGCGCCGCTTTTTAACCGCAAATTGCCCCGGTAGCTCAGTTGGATAGAGCAACGGACTTCTAATCCGTAGGTCACAGGTTCGAATCCTGTCCGGGGTACAGAACTATACCCTTGTTATTTGTTGAAAAGGAAGAACAACCTGAAGTTTTACTTTTCCTGTTCCGTTGCTTATTAAACTTTCTATATTACGACCTGATCAGAAAATCACGGATTTACAGAAAGAATTTTACACTACCAGAGATCTTTGTGTATGATGTTGTCGCTGCTGCCATACTGGATGGGTTACCGCCTCACTCCTTTCCGTTTATTATTCAAGGCAAGAGCTTTAGGATGAATAATATTGTTGGAGATTAAACATGGATCAATTGGAAAAAGTAAAGTAACTTGTGTGGATCAATTTTGGTGAAAAAAAGTGGGACAACTTTCAGCGGAAATCTTAAGAGATATTTAGTTGTTCGAGAAAATCATGCAGAAGGTGGAGGGGATATAATGATAATTCACTCAAATTTAATGATTTGGAATTCCGTCATCATGGCAAATCATTCAGACATGATTGGTGGTTGATGCGAAACCTTGTTTGCCAATTGACTACTGTAGTCTACCGGGTGATCTAAATGATGAATCCCTGTCTACCGCATCTTTAAGCGAAGTTCGACAGGAAAATATGGTTCAGACAAAATAGGAGAATAATAAATGAAAAAACCAACACTGGCTCTATTTATCCTCTTCTCCATAGTAACAGCGCAGGATGTTTACTTAAGTTTTGAGAATTATAACGCTGATGAAGAATCATTAGAAATATGGCTGGCCAATAATGTAGATCTTTATGGCGTACAATTCACGGTAAGCGGATTTTATGTAATGGACGTAACTCCCGGGGTAGATGTACTTGAATCTGGAAATATGTTGTCTTTCAATTCTTCAGGATTAATTCTCATGTTCGGATTTGGTATGCCAATTCAACCAGGTGAACATCATTTCTGTACTATTTATTTTAATGAGATAAATTATATTCTAGCTTGCTTTGAAAGTCTCTATTTTTCAGGATGGGGAGGACAATCTATAGAGGATTATGAATTTGAGGAATGTCTAAACACAGGATTGTGTCTGATATTAGGAGATGTCAATGATGATGGGGAAATTGATGTCATCGATGTTATTGAGAGTGTGGATTGCATTTTAAATGATATGGATACTTGTTTTTGTGCGGATATGAATAATGATTTGGAAATAGATATTACCGATATTGTCATAATGATAGAACTGATTCTTCATCCTTTCACGATCGAAGACATAATCAATGTCAACTGGACTTTGGATTACTTTGTATTCGATGGAGAGGTGAATCAAATTTATGACGGTGATGAATATACTATTACTTTTCTTGAACAAAATAATACCTATGGGTACTTTGATTGTAATACTATATGGGGTAATTATAGCATTGATTTCCCCGACCAAATTGAATTTTATAATATGTGGACAACATATGTATACTGTATTGACTCTCAGGATATGATGATCTATTCAATTCTATTGAGTGTTAATCGATTTGAGCTTCAGAGCTTAACTTTGATTCTCCAAAATACTGAAACCGGCGATGAATTACATTTTGTACATGATTAATCTATTCAATATTTTGGATATTGTCTTGATAGTTATGAAACGTTTTGCTCTGAAATAATGAAGCTGCTTTCGCTTCGCTCTCTTCGCTATACCTTTCCTGTTCCATAGCTTATCAAACCAGATTACAACCTGATCAGAAAAGATCACGGATTTAAAGAAAGAATTTTACGCTACCTTACATATCGTGGCAGGCAAAACACAGAGAGCTGTTGGAATTCTCAATTACAAGCATGAAATTATTATCGGAATAACTGTTGTGGCAGGATTCGCATTCTACTGTACCATCCACAAATACTATCCTGGGATCAAGCGCACCGGGAGCCTGCAAATGGGATGCATTTGAGAGGTAGGCTTCCTGATAGTTAACGCCTATGGGATGGTCATAGCCGCCCGGGATTAAGTTTAATTGCATATTACCCGTATTTTTAATATGTACATCTGAAGAATATAAGCCGTCATGGCATCCCAGGCATCTGCCCGAGCCGGTGCTCATCTGGAATTCTCCGAAATCCTGCGCTTTTACCGAGTGTGCCTTGCCCGTTGCCACTGCATGGGAATCCGATACAATGCCTGTCTTTGAGCCGTTATGACATTGGAAACAAAAATTGAAATCAGTCGCTCCCGACCGCAACAGATAAGGAGGTGCCTGGGGCTTAGCCGCAGACTGATTGCCTTCGGTATGAACAATGTGGCAACTAATACAGGTCAATTTGCCGGAGATCAGGGGAAATACTGCGGGGACCGACAGTGCAGGGATGATATTTACCGGATGAGACAGGTCCGCCATATCGGGGTGGCAGGAAATACAAAATGCCTCCATTTGGCTTTTCACTTTACTATAATCCGAAGCATCAAGATGACAAATATCGCATAATTCCATAATTCGGTGATCTGGCTGGAGATAAATAGTTTCAGATACCGAAGCAGCGTGAACCCACAAAAACATGACCAATACGATTGAAAACCCGCGATAACTACCAAACAATCTCAAAATTTTCAACTCCTCTGAATATACTATAATTCGTTTACTAACCCTTTAATTATTGCTTAATTCGTCTTGATAAAATTATAATTTGTTGAATTACCGATAGAATCAGACCGAATCCGGAAGTACTTTAGGAGTTCACTACAGATCGTTGTAAGTGTTTGTCTCACACGTTGATAAAGATTAACAACACTGATATAAAAACAGGAATATTTAAGATATCGCCTGAGACAATTCAGGCGGAAATGGAATCACCACCTGTATTTATGAAAATCAGGCAGCGTATTGCGGTCAGACTTTTACGGTTATTTGAAAATGTATCTAAGGATACTGTGGCTGTAAGGGATTTATTTTATGATGAAAAAAGTGAGGCTTGCTTCAAAGCATTGCGTAGAGGAAAGAACTTCAGTGACATTTTTCGCAGAGAGCTGAATTTGAGTTTGACATTCTGAGCATATAGTCACCGCCAATTCCGTTGTGCGGATCATGACAGGTAGAACACTCAATATAATAATCAATTCCTCCGTCATAGGTATAAAACGGTAAGGGGAATTTTTCAGGGTTTTCACCAATTTGATCATGACATTGCGTACAATTGTCCCAGACCAAACCGGTTATACCACCCACTGTCTGATGGGTCCACTTGATACTGATGGGGTGGTCATTGGAGAGATCAGTACCTATATTTGCATCGCCGGTGATATACTGGTTGCCATTCTGATTTCCACCAAAATTATCGACAGCTATCGTTCCATCGTGACAGCTCAGGCAGAGTTTGGATATTCCCAGTGGTTGTACGGTATTTTCATCCATCGTATGGCTGTCATATAAAATATAGGTCGCAGTTGTAAGAGCATGATTCCAGAGCGGGGCTGTATTAACGGTCAAATCTGCATTATGAGGCGTATGGCAGGTGATACATATCTCTCCGTTGGTCCAATTGTAAGCTGACAGATCATGACCGGATCCGGATATTTGTGACCGGGATGTACTGATAAATATAATCAGCAAGATGACGTATCTGAACAAACTGAACATTTTATGTAATGCCGATAATTTCAAAACAGCTGCTTCGAGTTGGAATTTTTCAGGAATGGTTTTATTAGCTTGAATCATTATCATCGGGGTTTAGAAAAAGGGATCCTTCGATAGTCTGAAGGACCCCCCTCTGTGTAATCAAAGATGATAAGTATTATGATACATTTGGTTATTTATTATGGCAGGTCAGACAAAGGTCACTGTTTGTATTGGCCATTAATAAAAAATTACCATTTGTGGCATCATGAGGATCATGACAGGAAGTACACTGCATTTTGCCAACTTCAAGCATTGTGGTTTCAATAGTACCACCTAAAGCCGAAGTTGTACTCGGTGCATGCAGGCCTCCATCCGTTGTTGCCAGAGCGTCATCAAAAGTGAATGATATCGGATGATCATTACTGAGATCATTGCCCAGGTTTTTATCACCGGTCAGGCTTCCGTAAACTCCGGCATCTGTACCACCGAAATTATCAACAGCAACAGTACCGTCATGGCAGCTCAAACATAATTTTGAAGAGCCGTCAGGTGGATTGGAGAGTGAAGCATCCAAAGAACCTGAATTGTAAACCGTATAAGTTGCTGTGGACAGTGCGTGGTTCCAAAGAGGTGTCACTGCACTTCCGCCATCCATCATCGCGTTATGCGGTGTATGACAGACATTACAGACTTCATCAGTCCAACTTTGTCCGCTGAAGTCATGATCAGTCCCGGAAATAGCTGCAAAACTAAAACCTACAACCGCTGCTATTAATACGACTAACTTGGTTTTCATTGTGTTTCCTTTCGTTAATGATAATGAAATTATATTCTAATTAATTATGAATCTGTTGTTGATCCTTATTACAGTCTTCTTAAGGCAATATCTATACCAAATGTGTTATAATGACCTTATTCTCCATGATTATAATATATTCCGGAGTATCGCTCAATTATTGGCGTTGATAATATTTCGTTATCATATTGTTAATATAGTATATACTATAGTAATAATTCAAATATCGATATATTCCTAACTAAGGGATGTAACTATCCGAAGAGCAGTGATTATATCAATTATAGCAGCCGCGACAAAGTGTGAATATCGCCTGCGGGATATTCCACATCCAGCTGTGTTATATCACACATTAGTTGAGTAATCCGTGCTTAATCATCTTGTACCTGATTTGATCACGGGTCAGCCCTAATAATCTTGCGGCATGGGTCTGATTGCCCTTCACATTTTCAAGGGCCCATTTGACCAACAGTTGTTCGATTTCAGCAAATGATTTTCCTTTGAACAGAGTTTCATAATTATATACAATCGAATCAGATTTGCTGTCCGTCTTGAGATTCCTGGAGTTTTTATTTATGTAATCGGGGAAATGCCAGGATTCTATCACCTTGGGTCTTTCAAGCAGGAATATCCGTTCAATAGTATTTTTTAATTCTCTGACATTTCCCGGCCACCCGTATTGGCTGATGATCTCGAGTGCATCTTTCGATATACCTTTAACATGAAAGTTAAATTGGGAATTAAATAATTCAATAAAACGTTCAACCAGGCCTTTAATGTCTTCCTTTCGTTCCCGAAGCGGGGGTAGCGTCAGTGATATCACATTCAGCCGATAGAACAGATCCTTTCTAAAATTATTATTCTCTATCTCCTGCAGCAGGTCTCTGTTGGTTGAGGCGATAATCCGCACATTTACAGAGAGTTCTCGGGTCCCGCCCACCCTGTAGAATTTTTGCGTCTCAATAAACCTGAGAAGTTTAGATTGAAAATTAATGGGAATTTCACCAATTTCATCAAGAAATATGGTACCGCCTGTGGCCAGTTCAACCTGCCCGGATTTTCTGGTTTTGGCATCCGTAAAAGCCCCTTTTTCGTGTCCGAATAATTCGCTTGACAGCAAACTTTCAGATAAAGCAGCACAATTAACGGTGATAAAGGCCTTATCCCTGCGCGGACTATGCTCGTGTATCACCCTCGCTAAAGTATCCTTCCCGGTCCCGGTTTCACCAAGCAGCAGAATTGTTCCGGAATCACTTTCTACTATTTTTTGGACCGATTCAATAATATGCTGCATCGTTGGCGAAGAGCTGACAAAATCCCCGATCTGAAAAATCTGCTGATCTAATTGTTTAACAATATCCACATTTTTAGAAATCTCCCTTTCCTCCATCGCCCTGGTGATTAAAATGGACAGTTCTTCAAATTCCAGCGGTTTATTCAGGTACTTGTATGCTCCGAGTTTTAATGCTTCCACAGATACTTTCTGAGTACCATAAGCAGTCATAAAAAAGAAGATTATTTCATCTCTAAAGTCCTGAAGGGCTCTTAATACTTCAATACCATTAATATCCGGGAGACGAAAATCCACAAAAAGCAGATCAGGCTGCGATTCTTGCGCAATCTGTATCCCTTCCCGGCCAAATTCAGTCAAACTCACCTTGAAACCTAATTTTTCCAAGTGTTTTTTTAACGACCAGGAAACTAATCTCTCATCCTCTATGATTAGTGCATTTACTTTCATATCAATCTGCCCGTTTCTTTATTATTCCCTCTGATCCCGGTATGCTGTACCCTGTTTTCCGATCTGTTGACGAGGCTTATCGTCACAGCCATCCCCGGTAAAGATATATTTTACACTTTTATAATGATTGTGTAAAACTCCTCCGATTCACGGTCACTCAATTATTTTACTATCCGTATTCATTTACCCGTTTAGACCCTTATTACCTTTTCCTGCATTTTGTTTTTCGTCTGTCACCACTCTTAAAGATCATCCGGTATTGCATGTTGAGGATAATTATCAGGAATGGTGGACTATCGGCAGCGTAATTGTAAATTTTGTTCCCTGACCCACTTTACTTTCGGCATCTATTGTTCCTGAGTGCTGCCGGATGATAGAGAGTGACAATGACAATCCCAACCCGGTTCCTTTATGTTTTGTAGTAAAGAAGGGGGTGAAGATTTTTTTTATATTTTCCTCTGAAATGCCTGCCCCACTATCAGATATTGTCACGATTACGGAATTGTCCAATTTTTTAAAAGAAATTATAATCTCAATCAGACGTTTTTCTACGGATAAAACAGCCTGAAAAGAATTCAACAGTAAATTTGTAAATACTTGGTTAAGAAGGTCTTTATCGGCATCAATGATTGGAACATGATCGTCAAAATGCTCGATAATTGTAATATCATTGCGAATAAACCGTTCACGGTAAAGATTAACGGTCTGTCGCATCGTTTCACAAATATCAATCCCCTGAAATCTGGGATCTGAAGGCCTTGCGAAGTCTAATAAGTCCTGGATGGTTTTAACGATTCTGTTTATTTGGACAAATATTTCTTTAACAATCTCATTCTGCTGTAAGACCCTGTTTTCATCCACGACAATTTCCAACGCATTTTTTATCCCGGCTGCAGGATTTTTTATTTCGTGGGCCACACTGGCTGCCATTTCTCCCACACTGGCCAGCTGACCGGCACGGATCATTTGCTTTTGATGCAGCATTTCCAATTCATTTCGGGTTTTTTTCAGATACGTGGACATGGCGCTGATATGATCCGCCAGAAATCTCAGTTCACCCGGGCCTTCTACTTCAAGTCTTGTATCGAAATTCCCTTTCTGAATTGCTTTAATTTTGGCCTTTATACGATTATAAGGTTTCTGAAAGTACCGTGAGTGTACATTTGCCACAATTACCAGAATAACGATGATCATGATCATCATGCCCAGTGCATCAAAAAGTAGTAACAATTTATGAGTCGCCAGTTCAGCCTTACGACTGATACGGGTTCTGACAATTCCCAGGAATGCTTTTGTGGAATCGTGACAGGTTTGACATTCCTGATGGTTCCTGATAAAGGAGAATGTATTTATAACATTCGGTTCCGTATCGTCAGTCTCCATTATGATCTCATCCAGTTCACTCGGCGTTAATTCCGCTCCGCCGGGTATGGGTATGAATTCATCCTTTAAATCCGGATCTGCGCAAAAGACAATTCGCCCTGAATCGTTAGCAACGGTAATCGATTCCAACTCACCCTCAAAGTTGAAGCTCTCCAGTAAATGTTGAAAGTGGTCGGGTTCATGGTAATTCATGTTATGAATTATTTGATTCCGGACCAGGGTGTTAATCGGCCTGATCATGTCGAGCATATAGCGATGAAAGTACTTTTCCCTGATCTCATGCAGCAGAGCAATTGTGACAACTGCGGTCAGACTAACAAGGAATACAAATAAAATTATGAGCTTTGTGCGCCATCTGAGAGAATCCATGAACTTCATTGGTCTTTCTCCTCCGGCAATATATCAATGTAACTTCCTTGAAATGAATATTCCATACTTTTGCGATACTCTTTTATTGCCAGGTCGG
Organism: Fidelibacterota bacterium; assembly: GCA_024277615.1. Lineage (GTDB taxonomy): Bacteria > Fidelibacterota > Marinisomatia > SCGC-AAA003-L08 > JACNLC01 > JAADGM01. The sequence continues at coordinate 20,976 of JAJRUW010000004.1, forward strand.
GTTTACCGGCTGCTTCGTAAGCACGCCCCTTCCAATAGTGGATCAAATACATTTTAGCAGGCAATTTTACCCGATTAAAATAACTGATTGCAGAGTCCGGAGCTTCTGCAAACACGGCGACCACACCAAGACCGAACCGGACCTCATCGGAAATATCGGGAGAAGAAAGTAATGGTGTCAGAATTGCAGTTGACCGGTCATAAGCTCCCAGCTCTATTTGCAGCAGGCCCTGAAGAAGCTTACCGTTTTCCGACAGCGAGTCAACTTTTTGCAGCTGCAAGGCTGCAATTTGATATTGCCCTTTGCGGAAAAGCATTTTGGCCATTTTCTCATTGCGGTTATCTTGTTTTGCACTTTTACTATATTCCCTGACAGGACGATCATCAAACAGATTTTTCAAGGTCAAAGATAATGCTTTTTTAATATCGTACATTGTCGAAGGCGAGTAGCCCGGAAAATAATTAAGTATTCTGCCTTCGTTAGAAACAATATAAACAGTTGGATAAACCCTTAATCCAAATTGTTCATAAAACCAATGATCGGCATCCTTAACAACCTGCCATTCCACTGAACCATCATTGACCACAGAGTCAGGGGCGCTGAAAAACCGAATTTCAACCGCAGGTACCTGCTTACGGATTTCGGTCGTATAAAAAGTACTGAAATCTTCAAGTAGTTTATCGGAAAAGCGCTGAGTGTCATTGGTGAACAGGCATAATCCAACCTCCCACTTGGAAAGGGGCAATTCGAAATGGGATCGGACACTATCCCATAACTGAGGTTCGATGAGTTCGTTTATTTGATAATTCCGTCCTGCGGAGATTTTCCCCGCCGCCGCCAATTGAGCATCCGTCAGCAAACAGCAGATCAGTAAGAACGTGAAGATAAAGAGCGATTTTTGCATCGGTCTGCGGTTGAGATATTGATTTGTTAAATAATTCAATTAATTCTTATCCCGCTTATATTCGACCTTTTTATGGCAGCCCGGCGCACAAGTGCCCCCCTCATCCGTTTGTGTAAAATTTATAGGTAACTGCCAACCCCCGAATGGCACGGCATCGCGGATATGAACGGGCAGCTTACTGGCATGAACCTCATGACAGGCCCGGCAGGTTCTTCCTTTCTCCTGGTTTACGTGCAGATAATGCAAATTCCTGTCACCATCCCTGAAACCCGTCATTTTGATTGTAGAAGGGTCGAGTACATTTGTCTCCGGATGGCACTGAAAACACAGCTGATAATTCTGAATATCAAACGGACTATAAAATTCAGGCGGATAATAATAGCGCAATAAGCTGATATTTTCAGAGCCGTGAGGGTTATGACAGCCTGAACAGTCCTTATTCCGAATGGGACCATGCCACTCCGGATTTTTTTGTAGATAGTCTTTCATATTTAAAATAATATGATCGCCCTCTTTTAACTTTTTATCGTGACAGGACAGACACAACTGAAAGGTGTTCTCTTTTAAGTTAAATCTGTAGTTACTACCGTGCGGCAGATGACAATTCAGACACTTGCCTTCCTCCTCAACAGCAGCATGGTGCGATTTTGCATTATCTATTTTGATACGAATATCCTCATGGCAAACCAGACAGGCTTCGGGACTACTCAACGACAGTAAGTATTTATTATCCGATTCATGAGGGTTGTGGCAGTCCACACAGGAATTCTGAACAGGTTTATGAATGTTTTCGAGGCTGTTGATCTCCTGTTCTTTCAGTGTGTGGCAACTGTAGCACAGCTGATTTATTTCCTCAAGGGGTACCAGTGAATTTACCATTTTCCCATGACCGGAGTGACAAATATTACAGGCACCTACTGCTGTCGGCCCGTGAGAATATTTCTTGTTGGTGATCACCGCTTCGTGACACTTGTTACACAAATTTGAAATATCACTTTCAATAAGCAAAAATGGAGTGTCTGTGGCGTGTGGATTATGGCAACTCAAGCATTCTCCTTCAGCCACTGGAGTATGCAGGTCGCCTTTTGCAATGTCGTGACAACCTTCGCAGAGCTCGCCGATATCTTCAGATTCCAAACTAAATTCACTGCCACGCGACTTAGGATGTTTTTTCCCGGAATCCGTATGACACACAAGACAGTCTCCTTCGAGAACGGGAGCATGAACCTGGGAATGATCTGTAAAGGTCTGATGACAGGATTCGGACAAACAATCCTGGGAGAATATAAAAACCGCCAAAAGGGGGATACCGGATAAAATCAATAACGCTCGTGTCATTTTCTTCATAATAACTTTTCCTATTAACTAAATATATTTACATTTTATCCAAAACGGATCTAGGGACTCAACTGTTACCAACTGCCATATCTCTTAGGTCTGTGATTTTTTCCGTGGCATCTGAGATAACATTCACCTCCCGTGTCATCGCTATTAAATTGAATGAGTCCCTGAGGCATGCTGGGTGTCACATAATCCGTATTGAAATTGATCAGCTTCCCATTGTTGTAAGAGCCATGGGGATCATGACATGTGGTACAGGATGCTCTCTCTTCAACAATGTGTGTGTTATGTTCTTCAAAACTCGTGTCGGAAAGAATCGAATTGCGGTCATGACAGCGATAACACAAAGCATAGATACTGGCTGATTCGTTGTTATAGTCGGTAAATACCATTTGTTCGACTAATATCGGCGCATAGATTGAGCCGTGCGGTCCATTAACACCGCCCTGGGTATCAACCTGATCGTTATTGTGGCAATCCGTACAATAGATGATCGAATTAACGGTAAAGGGTGCAATCAGGCTGGGAACATTCGAATTCACTCCGGCTGAAACTACGGGGTGAAAGGAGGGATTGCTCGTTGAAAATTCCTGGAGAATACTAAGCTGCTCGTCATATCTGTCAACATAAAACTGCGTTCCCACATCCGTTGTTTGATGACATTTAAAGCAAATCTCGTACTCAAACTGTGCGCCTGGAACATAAACAGCGTTTTCATTAATACCGGATACACCCGTCTGAGAGCCTTGAATATACGGTGCTGCGGCTGTCCCGGCTGTCACCTGATGCGGGTTATGACAATCCGAACATTCAACATGATCATCCATGAATTCCGGGATTTCATTTGGGGCATGAATATCCTGGAAATTGCCCACCGGATGGCTTGATATTTTTGCCATTTCCGCCTCAATATCAAGGTCTGCAACATTACCGTTATGACATACATAGCAGTTTTCTTCCTCGGAGGAATGTTTCAACAACCAGAACGAACTGTTAACACCATGCGGGTCATGGCAGTTGTTGCAGGCATTTTCCGAGACTGAAGTCCATTCAGTATAGGGCCATGGATCGGGCCCCGTTGAATTCCAGGTATTGGTTGAGGTACTGTGCAGGCTTAAATCCCAACCGGTCATTAAATGACATTGATTACAGATGCCCCCGCTGATAGGATCTGCTACCAGAAAATTACCATATACATTCGAATGGGGATCATGACATGAAGTACATTCAAGGTTACTATTTGTGCCTGAATGCAAAGAATGACAACCCGTGCAAACCAATTCACCGGTGGGGTGTGGATTGAAATCCAAAGTGATGGGGTGATCGTCGCCGAGGTTCTCTGACAGATTCGTCCTGTAACCGGGTGGTATTTTATCCATCCCTACGGGAAATTCTATGGGATACGGCCTGTTTCTCACCAGACCCAGAGCTACTGTTCCGTCATGACAGCTCAGACAGAGCCTTGAGTGTGAACCGGGCGGCAAAGTATGTGAATCCATGGTGGGGCTTCCATACAATGTATAGTTGGTTGACCCCTCGGTGCGATTCCAGAGTACTGTCTGATCCGTTCCGTGACTTGCATGACAGAAAATACATACTTGTTCTTCAGTGACAGATTTAATTTCGCCTACCCCGTAGATGGATAAATTATGCTCCGTTTCGAGAATTGAACTCTGCGAAAACAGTAAGCCGAGGGCTGTGATTTGAACTAATATGATTTTGTTAATTGCCATAACTGATCTCAAACACTTGAATCCTTTTGTTCATTGTATCGGACACATATATCTTCTTACCTGCAATTGCTATGTCAGTCGGCATTTCAAATTGACCCGGTTTTGACCCGGTGGATCCGAAATACTGTTTGAACTTTCCCTCTGAAGAAAAAATCTGCACATTATCGAAACTGTTATCAACAATGTATAAATTCCCGCTCCCATCCACACTAATACCTTTGGGACGATTTAAGGTACCCTGAGTAATACCTCTCCCTCCGATCGTACGTTTCCAGTTCCCTTTAAGGTCGAATACCTGCACACGGAAATTCATTGTGTCGGTGATGTAGAGCTCACCGGTAGCCGACACATACAAAAAGGTCGGGAAATTCAAGGTGCCTTCCGTACTCCCGCGGCCACCAATTTTAAAAATTACTTTCCCTGTGAGATCCATGCACAAAACTGTGTGCGCAGGTGTGTCAGTGAGAAAAATATAGGGGTCAAAGTAATCAATGCCGGAAATCCTTTTAATCCCGAGTTGCGGCTGAATTGATCTCACCAATCTGCCTTTTAAATCGTATTCATATATTCCCGTATCGCCGGATGTACTCACTAAGAGCGTATTTTTCACGAAAGCGACATCTATCGGTGTACCCGTAATATCGCTTGAAAGATTAATGAAATTATATTTATGCGTTTTAAAATTGAGCAGATGAACTCCCCGGGCGCCTGCATCGGCAACTGCCAGTAAATCCCGGGTTGCGTCAATACCCTGCGGTGTTATAAATGCCGGATTAGGATTATGAGAAACCAATCCAAACAGTTTCGACCATAAATTGGGTTCGGACAGGTCATTCTTTGGATCTTGTAACTGTAAAAGAAACGACACCTCTAATTTATCTCTGTGGACAGTCTGATTCAACAAAATAACCGGGATGGAGAGCAGGAATAAATATAATATTTTTTTTACCATATTCTCATATTCACTTTAAACGAGTATTGCAGGTCTGTCTGATATTCATCAAAAAAGTTTATGGTAGTATATTCAACTGTGGCAATACAGATCAGCTTTCGCGTATCGTATTTGGCAATCAGGTCAATACCGGTATCTTTTAAGTCATTGAATTTACCTTTTGTGATTTGTCGGGTCCAGGATACTTTAAATTTAAAATGTCGTCCGACTCGTCTAAAGTACTCGGCGTTGTACATCTGCTGCCAAATAACATCCTGATTAAGAGGGTATTGCATCCTGCTTGCGCGGACACCCAATATTAAATAATGACTGATATAAGAACCGAATACGTTTCGTGCGGAAACTGAGGCAGTGGTAAAGGGAATAATCGAAGACGAGGACGTCTTCCAGTCGCAATCGAAGGTAAATTGAGACCTGTTAAATCTCAGGAACAGCGTATGTACGGTTTTTTCATCAAACGTCCACCACATATTGACATTTTGCGTATCATATCTTGACCGGTTTCCGCTGTAACCAAAGTTGAGCATATAGGAACTCTGGATACGATACGTCAGGCTATAGTTCATGTAGATATAGTAGGCTTCAATATCCTGATCCCGAATCTGGTCAAACTGGATCAAAACAACCTGAGAATCAGGCATCATGCTGCCCGGCAAACGCAATAGCTGGAATAAATCACCTGCTGCGATAATTCTGTAATCAGCTTCTTTTACATACTCGTGAAGGCCGTCTTCACTGGTTATGAAGATGCTTTCTTCAATTACATTTTGGTATGGAATTGCAAAGGGGTTTTGAAGTGAAAACTGATGGCGAAGCTTTATTCTGTTAATCGCCCCGGTTTCACTGCTGGAGATATCCCAGTTCGGGTGCACTCCGAAATCGCCGACCAGCTTCCCATAGGGCAGCAGCTTGCGATAGATAAGTTCCAGATGCATACCTTTAATGTTTTGATGTCCGCCGGTCTGTGTATCTAGCTTGTGGAAAACCTGAAAGTCTGTCTGTAAACTGTTGTAGAGCTGATGTGTGAAGCCGATTTCAAGTTGATTATTGCTGGATGACAAGGCTGTCGCTTCATATTCGGAATAGGTCTGCCTTCCAAACCAATCAAATTTTTTGTAGTTGATGCGGTACTCCAAACCCATCCTGAAAGTCTTTACAGGTTCTCCCCTGTCGATTAAATTAAAATAAAAGTTGTATCGGCACAACTGCTTTGAATTATCCGATGTTCTGATAATATTGTTGTAATTAATAGTTGTGTTTGTAATATTCTGCTGATAAAGTCCAACTTCCGTGCGGTCGGCAATCGTGTGAACTACAGAGAGCCTGCTCCGTACATATTCGACCGGTCTGACATTCAGTTGTAGCGATAATCTGTTCTCATCCAGATAAATAAAGCGATTCCTGAAATTTTCTTTGCTGTTGTTTTCGGAATACTCCAGTGTTAGCGGATAAGCATTGTGCCTGAGATAAAGAGCCACCCCCCAACCTCTTTCGTTCAGCAGGGCATCATTGAAAATTATTCTGTTCAAATGTTGGAATCTGCGGTTGTAATAGGCAGTCAAATTGACCATCTTTTTCCGCAGGAGATTACCCTGAAAAACAAGATCAGTCAGGGTACCCTTGTCTAATTTGTCCGGATTGGAATTATCTTCAGGCAAACTGGATTGAATAAGACCGACATTTGTCATGAGCGAGAACTTGAACAGATCAGGGTGATATATATTGCCAAGTGTGGTCATGTGTATTTCTTCCCTGAATTTTCCCTGCGAATTGATTCCATTGGAAATTGCAGATTCAATCTTGCGGTCCCTCGTATATTTTTCACCTTCAAAATGCAGCTCGACCTTCTGAAGTTGAAAATTGATTAAATACACAGATGCCCGCAGACTGAGATTCATATTTAAGAAAAGTACAAAGATAATTAAAAAAAAGGTTTTGATCATATAGCTTCATCAGGGGTTGTTCAAGAAAAATTTGCTGCTATCTGAGTAATGCGGACTATGACAATCGATACAGGCATCATTCAGAATATTGGAATGCACTTTCGTTCTTTTCAAATTATTGTGACACTGGAGGCATAGGTCATTACCGGGTTTAATCGTCAGCTTTGGATATAAAGCCGAATGCGGATGATGACATACCAGACATTGCCCCACAGCTACTGGCCCATGTACATATTTGTGCGGACTCATGAATTGACCATGACATTTTCCGCAGAGTTGATCCAACGGCATCACCAGCGACTGCCCGCTGCCTGACGAGTGGCAATCGTTACATTGCCTTTGCTGATAAGGCTTGTGATAATAATATTCAATTTTTTTTGGTTTGTGACGTAAGGACCCCATTGCAGTCTTACCACTGTCCTGTCTGGCACTTTCCACCATTGTAGAATCAACGGATATTATTGTGGAATCCTGCATTGAAGCAGGAACCGGAACTCCGTCAAAAAGAAATGAGAGTAGTTTGTAACTGGTTTGCTCCTCCATGAAATTACATGACCACAAGAAGAAAAGCATGATAATGATTGAAAAATACCGGATCACCGACCAGAAATTTCAGCCGCCTGTTCCAGAAAACCGTAAATACTGATTTTATCCGGACCGAACTGATTAGAAACAAAAATGAGATACTCGATTGCATAGCCGTCAATGACATAATCACTGAAAAGCTCATTGTGGTTATAGTCCAACAGTACCTGGGCAGGCAGATACATATTGCCGGGTTCGTTGTAGGGCCCACCGAAAAACATGAGCAGATTGCCGTCAGAATCAAATATCTGAACATTTTCGAAAGCTGCATCCACGGCATATAGTCTGTTATCCCTGTCGATAGCTATGCCCTTGGGTCTGGCAAACTGCCCCGGAGCACGGCCAATCCCGCCGATACTTTTTATGAACTCACCATTTTTATTAAATTTCTGGATCCTGAATTGGCCAAAATCGGTAATGTAAATATTCCCCTGATTATCTAAGTCCACCGAGTAAGGTACAAAAACCCGTACACTGTCGGGCAGATTATTATTATCCGGGGGAAAATTCGCAATCATCTTATGATTTTTTATCGACCATATTCGAATAAATCTGCTGTCAATATCAGCGATTAACAGTGAATCACCGCGCACAACCATATCCACGGGTTTCATGTTTTTAGCCGCTATGGCCTCCAGAAATTTCAAATCGGAATTGAATTTTACGACCTGCATCCGTTCGGTGTCGGCAATGTAGATATTTTCGTCTTTATCCAGAACGATATTTACGGGTTTCCGGAGTGTCCCGCGTCCCCGCGGACGGAATTCGGTAAATGTATCTTCCCGGAAATCAATTATGTCAATTTTAACTTCTTTGGTATCACAAATGTATAATTTATCACCCCCCAATGCCAGACCATAAGGCTTATCTATGATCTTGATTTGCCTGGCGAGTGACTGACCAAAGAGGAATTTATCCAATTTACTGAATTGTTCAATATCAGCTGATGAGGAAAGACTGGTCAGGAACTGTATTCGGGGTTCGTCAGGCGGGCTTGGAAACACCATCAGATCATCGGGAGAAATCTGGGGCTTAGTGCCGGAGCAGCCTGAAAAAAGGAAATAACCTGTTAGTATGAAAATTATTAAGCGCATGTTTGGCAGTTTTACAAATAGCATGCCGTCCCTGGCCCGAGCACTTACTGCCCGTAATGAAAATTGAAAAGTTCTGATAATATTTTTCATAAGCAGATTAGCATTCTTCATTATTTTGTGAATTTAGTATTCCCTAATTAATTGAATTTATAATTGATAATAGTAACTGAAATTTATTTTGACCAATAATTTTGAGCAGTCGGCGGATTGATTAAAAAATAAAATCCCTGCATAATCAATCTCTCTGTTCAGTGCTTGACACGTGACAATCCAAATCATAAATCTGCTACTCAAATTACTGTGGAATATTACGCAGCTCATCAAATGCTTAAAAAGATTTTTTTAAGTTAATTAGACCTGCATATCATATAATATTAATTAAGCGATTTTTCGTTTCTAAAACCATACTTTCATCTGATTTATTGAAAAATGCTTCCCGGACCTGAGGCTTGCATTTGAGAAAATTATAAAAACCTATGATCAAATGAAAATTCAACGCAACTATTGGGTCGCCCTGGCAGGCTGTTACCTGTTTCTGTACTCATCAACCGATTCACAAGTTCACATTCAGCGGTAATTGGGGCGCATGCCCTGCCTGTATCCAAGTCTTTATTCAGCCTCAAACCTAAACATAACACTTAAGTATCTTGTTCTGTGAGGTGTAAAAAAATCCGGTATAAACCATACCTGTCAATTTAAATGATCAATATAATTTTAACAAATTACTGAGGTAATCATCAGGTTTATAGTTATATATGCTCTCCGCAGGATGCTTACTTGCCAATCCTGGTATTTACTTATTTTCCTTCGTCTTACCTAATATAGCTACAAATATTTGTTATTATGTTCAAATTACAATTTAAGTGTATATTTATCCTTATTATTAATCAATTATTTCATTCATTGGGAGGTCCAGCCATGTGGAAAGTAATATCGATTATCATCATAACCTTAACACCGCTCTTAACACAAATCACATCAACTGATACAGGAGGAAACTGGTCCGCTTCGGGCTCCTGGATTGGCGGTGTTGTACCGTCCGCTGCAGATGATGTTATTATCGACGGCCCCATAACCATAATCTCAGTAGCTGACTGTGCAAACCTCATTGTCAACAACACGGGAACGCTGACAAATAACAATTCCTTTCAAACCCTGACGGTGAATGGCAATATCCTCAATAACGGTACTGTCACACAGAATCCCGGCGGTTGGCAACTTACAGTTGAATTAACAGGCAATCTCATAAACAATGGCGAATGGTCCTGCGGCCCCACTAACTTCATTGGTGGGGGTGTACAGGAAGTGAATGCAGCTCCGGGAACTGCTTTCAGCTGCACATCCTTTGGAGGTCCAGACCAAAATACATCCGTGCTGGCAACATCCGATATCAGTTTCATCGGGACCAATATTAATTTTTCAAACGGCCAGCTCGAACTGCAGTCCGGGTTATCTCTTACCATAACCGGGGGAATTCTCCAGAGCACAATCCTGGTAGGGAATAATGCCTTTCTCGAAACGAACGGAGGCGGATATCTGGCCAATAACAGCATCACAGATGTAACCCTGCAGGGGATCGTGCAAGTTCGTAATGGGAATACTTTTACAAATCTTACCGTTGCCGACACATTACAGAATACAACCAACAATGAATATGTCACTATTGAAGTGATAGATACTTTCATAAATTACGGTTTAATACAGGATTCTAATACCTGGGGCTTAACATTAGAGATTAATGGAGATATTGAATCAGAAGGCAATTGGACGAACAATACGGTTGCCTTGACAGGAACCGTTGATCAATCAATCTCCTCATCAACCACGGCTGATTTCTCTTGTCAAAACTTTACTGATAATAATGCAGATAATATGACATTCATCAATGGGGATGTCTCCTTTAGCGATGCGGATATTGATTTAGCCGGTGCATCCATGACGGTATTATCACGGGGGCAGGTGAGTCTCATCAACAATACTCACTTATTCAATGCAACCCTCATCGGCAATGGAAATACCTACATGATGGATGCCACTTCTTACATAAAGGACTCCAACTTAAGCAATATGGTACTTCAGGGAACCGTTCAATTGAGAGGGACAGATACTTTTGAAGATATCACAAATGACGGGGTCATCCAAAATGACCCGGCCTATTCGAACCATGTTATCTTAAACAGCCTCGGCTCGCTGGTCAATAATGACAGCATTCAGCAGGGCAACGGTTGGAATTTAACAATCAATGCCACCGGGAATCTGACAAATAACGGTAGCTGGTCAAGTCAGTACTTGAATTTTACGGGTACCGGCGATCAGTCAATTTATACAAACGGTTCTGCCTCGTTTTCGTCAATTACAATTGGTGTGAACGACCCGTCAATTCATCTTTATGCACATGGTAATCTTGCATTTTCAGCTTCTGATATCGATCTGGGAGGAGCAACCCTCACGATGGCGGATGGTGGGGAAATTAGTATTTCAAATTCAAATCTTCAGAATGGATCCATAGCGGGTAATGGTGCGAATCTTATAGGTAACGGAAACGGATTTCTTAAACAGCTGGATTGTAATGATCTCAATATCTACGGAGTCGTGCAGGTGCGAGACGATGTATTATTTTCGGATATGGTCACTGTTGTAGATATACTTCAAAATGACCCTGCCTGGTATAGCCATGCAAATATCTCAACCGGCGGTCTCTTTACCAACAATGGCCTGGTTCGGGATAATGGGAACGGCTGGCATCTGAATATCGATGTTTTGGGAGATATCTCTTCCAGTGGTACTTTTGCCAATAACAGTATAAAATTTAAAAATGGTCCCGCCAGAAATGATCATGTCATTACATCCTCGTCACTTGCTGATTTTGCCTGTGCTCAATTTCTTTATGCTGCCGGTGAAGTCGGTAATCTGATTGTTGAATCGGACATTACCTTCACAAACACGGCCATCTCATTTGCAGGAAATCTCATTGATATGGTCAATGGATCAACCTTGGAAATGTTTAACTCCAGCCTCATGGATGTTGAATTGAACGGCCATGGAGGAACCCTGGCGATGCACAATGGGGCTTACACAGCAAATTCTGACATTCATCATATCTCCCTGACGGGAATTAACCAAACGCGAAATGGCGTGCTCTTCAGTGAAGGGGTTACCGTTATCGACACCCTTCAGAACGATCAGAATTATTCAAATCAGGCTCACATATCAACGGACGGGCTCTTCACCAATAACGGCCTCGTCCGGGACAACGGGAACGGCTGGCATCTGAATATCGATGTTTTGGGAGATCTGTTTTCCAACGGCAGCTGGTCAAATAATTCCATAACATTTTCCAGCTCGAACGAACAAACCATCGACAGTGACGGCACGGCTACATTCAGCGTGGGAAATTTCACCGATAATGAGCCTGTCAGCGGACTGCGTGCCTTATCAAATTTATCCTTTGACGGAACCTCTCTGGTAGATCTGAACGGAGCGACACTATTTCAGGATGGCAGTGGTCAACTTTCCATAATTAATTCCGGTTTTAGTGAAGCGGTTTTACCTTACGGAGGTACATTGTATATGAGTGGCAGCAGCGGCTACGTTACCAGCTGCACATTCACTGATTACACACTTGAGGGTGATATAAAGATCAGAACCGATGTTTTATTTGATGGAACGACAATCCTTAACGGCACTTTTCAAAATGATATAAACTGGAGTTCGCACGGGGCGGCCAGCTTGTCCGGAACATTTATAAATAATGGATCTGTTTTGGAAGCGATCTCCGGATGGCATTTGAATCTGACAGTCCTGGGGAATTTGATCAACAATGGAATTTGGGCCAATGGAGGGTCTTTCAACCATATGCAGGGAGAAAGCTATGAGTACATCGTACTTCAGGATGATCAACCCATTGAAAATGAATTCAGAATTTATTCTTCTGCCGGAACCAGTGGCTACCAGTGGTATCATGATGGGAATCTCATTACTGGAAATAATTATATTACACTCCCAACCATTACATCAGCAGATTATGGAACTTACACCTGCGACACAAACGAGGGACCCTCACGTGAAGTTCAGATTGGCCATATTGCCGGCTGCACCGACCCGGCTGCGATGAATTACTTTCCTGATGCGGATGTAGAAGATTTATCCTGTCTCTATGCGGTTTATGGCTGTACGGATCCCGAGGCATGCAATTTCAATCCCGGTGCCACTGATAATGATGGAAGTTGTCAATATCCGGACTGCAATGGGGATTGCGGAGGATCCGCATTCTTCGACAGTTGTAATATCTGCTCAGAAGGCAACTCAGGTCATATCGCCAATAGTGATCAGGATTGTAATGGAGATTGTTTCGGCAATGCAACAGAGGACAGTTGCGGTGAGTGTTCCGGTGGAAATTCAGGCCACGAAGCTGACTCTGATATCGACTGCTTTGGCATTTGCTTTGGCGGAGCTGTTGAAGACTGTACAGGACTCTGCGGAGGTACGGCAATTGTGGATAACTGCGGCGACTGCGTTGAAGGGGATACCGGTCTTGATGCCTGTGTTCAGGACTGCAACGGAATCTGGGGCGGCAGCGCCATTGAAAATGAATGCGGCTGTGTTGGCGGGGACACGGGACTCGACCCGTCTGGTTGCTGGGGCTGTACGGACACAACAGCCTGTAATTACAGCGATACTGCAACACAGGATGACGGAAGCTGCCTGTACTTGGATTGTGCCGGTGAATGTGGAGGAGCTGCCTATTTGGACGGTTGCGGTGAGTGTGACAGTAACCCGGACAATGACAATCTTTCCTGCCTTGATCCGGAGATGATCAATACATTTTACCCGATCACACAAAGCAATTACAGCACAACAGATTGTTCCGGCGAACCCTATGAAATCGTCGATTCGGATCCCGACTCGTGGGTAGAAACCTTGCTGGCTGATGGTACCTGGTCTTCCCTTGCGTTCGGTATTCCTGCAGCCTATGGAATCTGGTACACGCCCGATGCAACAACCATGTGTTTTACTTATAATCAATACCGTGGCAGTGAGAAGACAGCCGCTGAAGGCTCCCGGATGAATCGCACTGAAGAGCAGCGTGATCTGCAGTGCATTCAGTATGAAAAACTGCATAATCCGGTCGGCGACCTGCTGGAAGTGATTTATACCTATCAGGACATGGGAGATCCGGCTTGTTATATTCAGGTTTTCGGAGTTTATTCAGGTGAAGATTGTGCAGGCGTCCCCGGAGGCGATGCCCAGCTGGATGACTGTGGTGTTTGTTCCGGCGGGACCACCGGCCACGAGGCCAACAGTGACATGGACTGCACCGGGGAGTGTTTTGGAACCGCAGTGAATGACGATTTTGACGGCTGCTGCCAGTCCGCTGACATCGACGACTGCGGTGTCTGCTTTGGCAACAATACGGAGATGGACTGCGAGGGAATCTGCTTCGGCGAGGCCTTCGTCGATGACTGTGCTGTCTGCTCCGGCGGGACCACCGGCCACGAGGCCAACAGTGACATGGACGATTGCGGTATCTGTTTCGGTGAAAACGCAGACATGGATTGTGAAGGCGTTTGTTTTGGTGAAGCATTTTTTGACGATTGCGGGGTCTGTTCCGGAGGGACCACCGGTCACGCCCCGGACAGCGACTTGGACTGTACAGGCGAATGTTTCGGGACGGCTGTAAATGACGCTTTCGGCGGCTGCTGCCAGCCCGACGAGATTGATGACTGCGGTGTTTGCCTCGGTAACAATGCAGATCTAGACTGTTTCGGAGACTGTTTCGGAGAAGCTTTCGAAAACGAATGCGGCTGTGTTGGCGGCAATACGGGACTGGAAACAGATTTTTGCTACGGCTGTATGGATGAAACCGCTGCTAATTATGATCCGAACGCTCTTTTCCCCTGTGAACCGGATTGCTGCACCTATAATGTAATCCCTGGCTGCATGGATGATACGGCCTGTAATTATAATCCCGGTGCTACTGATGACGATGGCAGTTGTCTCTATTACGACTGCGCCGGAGAATGCGGCGGAACCGCAGTGAATGACGATTTTGACGGCTGCTGCCAGTCCGCTGACATCGACGACTGCGGTGTCTGCTTTGGCAGCAATATGGAGATGGACTGCGATGGAATCTGCTTCGGCGAGGCCTTCGTCGATGACTGTGCTGTCTGCTCCGGCGGGACCACCGGCCACGAGGCCAACAGTGACATGGACGACTGCGGTGTCTGTTTCGGTGAAAATATGGATTTAGACTGCAATGGCGACTGTTTCGGAGAAGCATTTGAAAACGAATGCGGCTGTGTCGGCGGCAGCACGGGTTTGTCTGATGATTTCTGTTACGGCTGTATGGATTTCAACGCCTTAAACTACGATCCCGAGGCGACTATTCAGTGTGACCCTGATTGTTGTGTATATGAACAGACAGAGTTGGGCTGTACCGATCCGGAAGCTCTGAACTATGATGTATTAGCTATCGAAGATGACGGCAGCTGTCTGTATATGGGCGACATGAATGCAGATGGTGTGGTGGATGTGTCAGACGTGCTGGTCATGGTGGACATCATTTTATCGCATCGTGACCCGACGGACTGGGAATATCTGGCCGGTGACTACTGGTTGGATGGCAGAATTACTATTTTTGACATTGTCTTTCTCGTAGAACAGATCATCAATGCACCTATTGCCCTGGCCGAACCCATTACCTTTGGCAGAATTGAGATCGGTCAACACTCAGTATCGCTGATCACTGATGGTATGCCTGCCGGAATACAATTGAATGTTGTCGGCGAATTTACTTTGACTGATTACACTTTGCCCGCTGGCTGGGAACTCTACCGCTCCAGTGACCGGATCCTGCTCATTTCCTTCGCTGCAGCACCTCTTGACAGTCAGCTCTTATTCCGCTATGACGGCGATCTGCAGGTTGAAGAAGCCCTGATCGCCGACTGGCAGCACAACAATCAGGTAGCAACCATATCAGTAGTACCGGACGTTTTCGGACTGAAAGCGGTCTATCCCAATCCCTTTAACCCGGTGACGACCATTACATTTGATATACCGGTCGAGACACTGCTGTCTCTGGCAATTTATGATTTGAACGGAAATAAGATTGCCGATCTGCTCAATGAAAGTTCGCCTGCAGGCCGCTACAGCCTTAGCTGGGATGGGTCGGCATATCCTTCAGGGATTTATTTCGTTAAACTCGTCACTGCGGAATTCAGCGAAACCCGTAAGATCATGCTGCTGAAGTAGAAAAATCCGGCTTTTTGCCATTAATTTAAGTCTGTGTCATAACCTGAGGGCGGTGCTTTGCATCGCCCTCTGTGGTTTTTGTGGGGCAGGGCAGGCGGCGGTTTGGTAGCTTTGCCTGTAAACAGGTGTTCTCCAGTTTTGTAGTTTGACTTAATTTAGAAAATCCCGCCTCTCACCTTACTAAGCCGGTTTTACAGAATGAAATTCCTGCCTCCGGACACATCAGAACTTTGCGTTATAAAGCAACTTAACTTAAACATTTATATACACCGACGGTAAATCACCCGGTATCATTTATCTTCTCCCCCATTCTGCCGGTACGGTTCACATGCTCCAATATAATTGAGTCTCATTTGGTTTTTGTCGCTTGTATGACAATTCGCCGTCATGCATGTATGCTAAACTTCACCGTTGGCAAAATGATACGAACTAACAAATTAACTTAAAAGGAAACAAAATGAAGCAAAACTACAAACGCATCTTAACTCCCTTCCTGTTGCTGCCACTAATCCTGTCGGCACAGGTTCAAATCTCAAGCACGGATACTTACATCACGTCCCGACAGATGCTCCTCGCGAATGAAATTAATGAAAGCGGAGAGCCCTTTGCCGAGGCATTGGGGTATGATCTGGATAATCTGGATCCCTTCGTTGCGGATTCTCCGGATTCAATCGCCTATACTCTGGGGATTGAAAATTATGAATACTCACGCTATCAGCTGGGAACGATTATTTCACGATCAGGTATGGGTTTACACATGATGTGGGCACCTGTGATCGGTCAGATGGCCGATATGGAAACGGACCCTGATTTTGACGGCATGTACACCCAGGGCATGTCCAACGGTTTCAATGAGGACGATGAACTCATGAAAAACATCATGCATTTTTCAATGCTGACAAACCATGCTGCACCGGGCAACCCCTGGCCGCAGTTTGCAGAGTTCATCTCGGGCGACCCTCATCTGCCTCAGCCCATTGACCCGGATAATTTCACCTGGGCCGACTTCTCAACGCTTCGCTGGGACCGGTCTTTAATGGATAAAACTCTGAATCCCGCCGCCATGGGACAGACGCTGATGAAACAGTATCTTTGGGCTCAGGATATGCTCGGTGCATTTCATGATGCCGATGATAACGGCATTGACCCGGACGGTCTCGTTTCGCCGGACTTTGACGGTGGATTCGAATTCAATCCCGACAACAATGTCTTCTTCGGTGGTGACGGTCTGGACGGTTTTATCGGAATGGTCCTCACAGCTGAAGCAATCAACAAGGTGAAATTCATTATTTCTCAATTGGCTTATGACGGGTCATCTTTGGGTATGATAGATCCCATGACCTATGACCCCATGAACGGGATAAAATTTTTCCCACATAAAATTGCCGTTACTGAAACAAGTGTACATCCCATGCTGCCGCCCAAACCCGACTCATTTACAGTGACGGACCAGAGCAGTCAGCTTTTTGATCAGGTTTCTCTGTTGTGGGGTACGCTCAATTTTAAGAATATGATGGACCCGAATAATAACAGTGATGCCCCGCATATCGCCTATCATTCCGTATTTGACAATGACCCTTTCCCGGCCGACATGTCTCAAACCGGAGTTCCCGGACCTTTCGATCTGATGAAAGGTGCGAGCAAGGTAATACTGCAAAACCTGTTCGCCCTGCATTACAATGCCGACAGCGGCAGCTTTGTTGACGAATCGGGACTTTACGGTGGCATGCCTGCTCCGGGTGCTGTGATCAGTACGGTCAATGCCGGTTATGTTCTGGCCATTTTTAAACAGGCAATTGAAGAATTTTCCGGTACGCCCCTTGAAGAGATGGCCTTCGATGCCCTGGTAT
>JAJRUW010000077.1 GCA_024277615.1 Fidelibacterota bacterium
TCGGTGCGAAATTACTGGTGTCCGTCACAAAAACGGTGAGATTGTCGTTCCAGTTGAATTGCAGGCCGTTCATATAATTGTGATAGGCGGACATGGACTGTGTATTCTCCACATACAGGGCCTCACAGTAAGTGGCAAAACCCTCGTTCAGCCAGCTGTGCTGCCAGGTCTCGCAGGTGACCAGATCGCCGAACCATTGATGTGACAATTCATGCACCATGGTCATGCCGGAAGTAACAGATGTAGTGACGCAGTTTTGGTGCTCCATGGCGCCGAAATTGCCCGGAACCTTGACAATGGCATATTTTTCATCGAAAAAGGGATACAGCCCGAAGAGGTCGGAAAAGATGGGCAGAGCCGTCTCAACATATTGAAAACCGCCGGGTACCGAGTTCGGTACAAAGTAGAGTATGGGCATCTGCTCTCCATCTGCCTCAAACCAGGCGGTGTATTCGTTATAAGCATAGGCATTGATACAAAACAGATAAGTCGCAATAGCGTGGGATTCATGCCAGTGCGTCGTGTGGGTGCCGTCGTTGTTGTTCGTAATGCCGAGGCGCACACCGTTTGCCGCCAGCACATACTGCGAAGGAGCTGTGAGCTGCAGATCAATCCAGTCCGCTTTATCGGAAGGATGATCTTTACAGGGTACCCATTTGCTGAGACCATAGGGGACATCCAGAGACCAGAAATAATTGCCGGAATAATTGATGCCTCCGGACCAGATATAGCCGGAGTTGGTATCGCCATGATACAAGACCTGGGCGGAAAGGGTCTGGTCTGTTGCCAGCGGTGATTCATAAAACAAATGCAGTCTGTCGTTTTGGTGTGTGAATCCGGTGAGTCCGTTGGAGATCACAGAATCGATAGTCAGGTGGTCAGCGGCATCCAGTACGATCTCCGTTACATCACCCTGCGAGGCACGGAACTCGATTGTTACCGCCCCGTCAATGGTTTCGCTCGCGGGGAAAATTTCTGCGGCAATGGAATATGAAAGCACATCATACCAGGTCTGTTCAGGCAGCATATCCCGTCGGTCGCCGTTTAGAGCCTGACGGGTCTGCCACCCGGTCACGGCATAGGGGTCTGTTTTTACCTGACCTAAACTCAGCGCCAGGGCCAGCGGGACAAGCAGTCGATAAAATTTCATTTTCTCCTCTTTTCCGGTTTCAGGAATGAAAATAAGCTCTTTTTTTGTAAATGTAAAAGGCAAATCCCCACCATGAGGCGAGCAGTATCCAGGTCATAAAAACAAGCGGTTCCTGCATGGCGTCCGGCCCCATCAGCAGGACGAGGTCCGGGCGGAAAGCAACGAGTTGGTCGATGTGAAGCTGCAGGGTTTCACTGCTGGTCAGCAGCAGGATCTTTTCCAGTGTAAACAGAGCAGTCCCCCCAAAAATGACCTTCACGCCGTTACGGCTGCCAGTCCAGAGAACGAACCCCATCCAGATAAAAAGCACAACATAGATCAAATGAAAAAGGACGGCCTGCATTCCGGCAAGCATACTCCCCAGAAAGGGGACCCCGCTTTTCAGCGAGAACAGTTGAAACAAGGCCGAGATGAAGAAGAAAAATCCTGCCATTCGAATTGTGAATTTGCCCTTCAGTGGTTCTTCCATTCCGGTAACTTTCAAATAGTTTGGCCGCGGTATTCACCAAAAACCTTGCGGAGAACATCGGAGATCTCTCCCAGCGAAACCTGCGCTTTGACGGCTTTGATGAGGTGAGGCATCAGATTGTCATTACCCGCGGCGGCGCGCCCGATGTCCTTGAGGGCCTGCTCAACCTCGCGGGTATCACGGTTTAATTTTGTATGGGCGAGACGCTCAAGCTGTTTATGCACGGCTTCTTCCCGAATGGGCTGGGTAGGGATTGTCCGGTCTTCAGCAACTGTAAATTTATTTACTCCAACGATAATTTGTTCACCTGCATCCACAGCCTGCTGATAGTCAAAGGCGCTCCGGGCGATTTCACTCTGCTGAAAATTTTGTTCAATGGCCATAACAGCTCCGCCCAGTTCATCGATCTTTTCGATGAGTATCTCAGCCTGTCGTTCGAGCTCATCCGTGAGAGCCTCAATGTAATACGAACCTGCCAGAGGATCCGCAACATCGGGAATCCCCGATTCATAGGCAATGACCTGCTGAGTTCGCAGGGCCAGCTGAACGGATTCCTCAGTGGGCAGGGCCAGGGCTTCGTCCCGGGCATTGGTGTGCAGGCTCTGAGTACCACCCAGCACTGCTGCGGCTGCCTGCAGGGTTGTGCGGACGACATTGTTGTCTATCTGCCGGGCTGTGAGCGTAGAACCTGCCGTTTGAGTATGAAAGCGGCACATCATAGCCTTTGGATCTGAGGCTCCGAAACGCTCCTTCATGATCTTCGCCCACATCCGCCGGGCCGCCCGGAATTTGGCAATTTCTTCAAAAAAGTGGTTGTGGCCGTTGAAGAAAAAGCTGAGCCGTTTCCCGAATTTATCCACGGCCAGGCCCGCTTCGAGAGCAGCCTCAACGTAAGCAATGCCATTGGCCAGAGTGAACGCAAGTTCCTGAACGGCTGTTGAACCGGCCTCACGGATGTGGTAACCGGAAATTGAGATAGTATTCCAGCGGGGCAGATTTTCACTGCAGAAAGCGAAAATATCAGTGATAATCCGCATGCTGGGCCGGGGTGGGAATATATAAGTGCCCCGGGCAATATATTCTTTAAGAATGTCGTTTTGGATGGTTCCTCTAAGCTGGTCGTAGGGGATACCGCGTTTGTCAGCCAGGGCGATGAGCAAGGCGATCAAAATGG
This sequence comes from Fidelibacterota bacterium, assembly GCA_024277615.1. Taxonomy (GTDB): domain Bacteria; phylum Fidelibacterota; class Marinisomatia; order SCGC-AAA003-L08; family JACNLC01; genus JAADGM01. The sequence continues at coordinate 2,794 of JAJRUW010000077.1, forward strand.
CCGCGGTGGAGTTGATGGTCATGGATACAGAAACTTTTTCCAGAGGGATGTCCTGCAGTAAAACCTCCATGTCGGCCAGTGTTGAAACGGGAACGCCCACCTTGCCTACTTCACCCCGGGCCATGGGATGGTCTGAGTCGTAACCGGTCTGCGTTGGCAGATCAAAAGCGACGGATAAACCCATGACACCCTGTTTCAACAGATAACGGTAGCGCCGATTACTCTCTTCCGCCGAGGCAAATCCGGCATATTGACGCATAGTCCAGAGCTTCCCCCGGTACATATTGGGATAGATACCATGCGTGAAGGGATAACTGCCCGGCTGCCCGCCGGAGGCGGGGCCGTAAAAGGTTTTCACCGGAATTCCGGAATTGGTTTTTTTGGTCATATACAGTTCCTCAGGCCCTGATTAGATATCCTCAATTACGAATCTTCAGGCCAATATTAATTTACAACTAGATAAACAACTCATAGATATACCATAACTTACACAAATTTAATGCTAAATAATGCCTAAACGTCTAAATAAAATTTATACACAAAATGAAACATATCTTGCGTATCTTTTGGATGTGTTTTCATGGTCAACAGGTTTTATCAAATCTTCCTATTCTTCATCCGTCAAACGCAACATAAACTCTTCCGGGAATATATCAACGTTTCTCTTTACTGCTCGATTGAGCATCTATGTCTCAATACCATAAAGCTTCGCTAAATCACTATCCGGCATTTTCTGTACACCGCGGGCAGTAAAAATCTTTTTTTAACGGAGGCGGTGTCGTAAACAATTATTTTATCGCGGTCAGCTTTCCTAATTCTTAGTTTCTGTTTCTCAAGCAAAGCCCCGTTCTTTTTTGATATCCTGGTAAGCCTGGTTCACTTTTTTAAATTTCTCTTCGGCCATGCGCTGAAAATCTTCGCCGAGATGTATGACTTTATCCGGATGGTATTTATTTGCCATGGCGCGATAGGCCTTTTTTATTTCGCTATCTGTTGCGTCGGGATTGATTCCGAGGATTTTATAGTTACCCAGGTTGTTTTGGATGAACATGGCCTTGATGGATTCATAATCCGTACTGTTGATCCCGAGGTAATTGGCAATACGCTGTATGATATCCACTTCCCGGGGATCAACCTGTCCATCCGCCCGGGCGAGGCCAAACAGGACATGCAGCAGTTCCAGCCGGGCAGGATGATCCATGTTGCGTTTGATTTGCAAACATACATCCCGGAGGGGATAGTCCTGTTTGATGATCTCTCTGAAAAGTCTGATACGATCGGAGGCATACTCATAGCCAAACTGCTTTACAAAGAATGCTTTGACATAATCCAGCTCAGATTTGAGCACCTGCTCGTCGGCTTTCATTACCGCGCCGAACAGAACCAGCAGTGAGAGTCCGAAATCCCCGGCTTTCGTCTGTGTATATTGCGAAGTACGCGGTGTCTGCCGGCCTCCGGCGTCTGCCATGGAAGCAATGGCGTAAGCCAGAATTCCGCCAATGGGTCCTCCCAGCGCCCAGCCTACGCCGCCCCATAAGAATTTACTCCAGTTTGACATAGCTCTTCCCTTCTTACTTTTGATTTACTGCCGTTGAACGGGAATTTCGATCCCCGGGTTCCGGAACTGAAAATTATTTTTGGAATTCACCCCGGATCAGATAGTGATCTCCATGATCAGGGTACCCTTGTTAACCGTATCACCGGTTTTTACAAAGATGGAACTCAAGGTTCCCGCAACGGGCGAGGTGAATTCATTCTCCATTTTCATAGCCTCCAAAATGAACAGTTTCTGATCTTTTTCGATGATGTCCCCCGGCGAAACGAACAGTTTTGCGATGAGTCCCGGGATGGGCACGAATATTTTCCCCAAAGTGTCTGATGAGCTGTCACTTAACCCGTATTTGTTCAACAAGATACCGGTTTCGTCCTGCACGAAAACATCTACAGTTTTCTGGTTCACCGTTACGGCATAGCCCCCGTCGTTTTCGGTGATGGTCAGAAAATATGATTTCCCGTCTATGAGTAATGAAAAGGAATTGGGGGACAGCTGCCGGCAGTCCATTTTCACTGAAGATTTCAGCAGTTCAATCCCGAAGGGCCGGGTGTCGGGATTTACTTCAAATTCCAGTTTGACGGCTCCAATGGTAGTCAGGTATTTCATCTTAAACCGTTTCTTCTGCCCTGCAGAGACCAGGGTGAGCATTGGTTTTGATCGGGAGTTTTGGCAGCTGGGGCCGGTGTGCTGATAATATCCCGGCGGATGGCACCAACTCCGGCGGCAATGGCAGCGTTTTCAGACAGCTGCTCTCCCTGCTTCTCGAGACTGCCGCTGATCTCCTCCAAAGTTTTTGTACAGTACTTCCCCGCTCTGAATGATTCATGACCGATAATCAGCAGACAATAGGGAATTGACGTCTCGATTCCCACAATGTGGAATTCCTGCAGTGACCTTAACATTCTCTCAAGAGCTTCAGTCCGGTTACGTCCCCAGGTTATTAATTTCCCGAGGAGGGGATCGTAATAAGGAGTAATCTCCTGCCCGGCGCGTACGCCCTCATCGAGGCGCACTCCGGGACCCTGGGGAAAATCAAGTTCCAGGATTTTACCTACAGAAGGAGCAAAATTTTTAAAACCGTTTTCGGCATAAAGCCGGCATTCGATAGCATGACCTCGCGGATGAAGGGGCTTATCCGGGAAAGACAAGCGTTTCCCCTCGACAACTCTTAATTGTTCCTTAACCAGGTCGAAGCCAATGACCATTTCGGTGACCGGATGTTCAACCTGGAGCCGTGTATTCATCTCGAGGAAGTAATAATTTTTATATTTGTCCACGAGAAACTCCACTGTTCCGGCTCCGGTGTACCGGCAGGCCCGGGTTATTTCGACTGCTGTTTCGGAAAGCTTTTTCCTGAGCTGAGAATCAATGAACGGTGAAGGTGTTTCTTCAATGATCTTTTGATACCGCCGCTGAATCGAACATTCCCGCTCGCCGAGACTAACGACCCTCCCATGAGTGTCCGCAAATACCTGAATTTCGATATGGTGGGGTTCTTCAAGGTATTTTTCGATATAGATTCTGTCGTCGGAAAAGGCTTTGGCAGCCTCGGACCGGGCCCGGTTTACCGCAGCTTCAAGCTCGTCCGCATGAGTTACGATTCGCATGCCTTTACCACCGCCTCCCCCGGCCGCCTTGACCAGAACGGGAAAACCGATCTCGTTTGCCCTTTCCAAAGCCTCCCCGATATGGCTGATTGGTTCGGTCGTTCCGGGAACCACAGGTGCCTGAACCGAGACGGCAAGATTGCGCGCTGCCATTTTATCTCCCATGAGGCGGATAACCTCGGGCGGCGGGCCGATCCATTTAAGTCCTGCCCTGATCACAGTCTCGGCAAAATCCGCGTTCTCGGAGAGAAAGCCATAACCCGGATGAACCGCATCTGCTTCGGATATCTGCATCACTTCGAGGATTCTTTGAACATTGAGATATGAGTCCGTCGAGGGAGCCGGACCGATGTTGTAGGCTTCATCCGCTTTGAGCACATGGGGGGCTGTCCGGTCAACGTCTGAGAACACCGCAACGCTTTTAATGCCCAGTTCCCGGCAGGTACGGATAATCCTGACGGCGATTTCCCCCCGGTTAGTAATTAATATTTTATGTATCATTTGAACATAAAATTACAGCCATTCTCTCCGTGTCTGAAAACAGGATTTTATAATAATAAAATTTGTTGATGAACCGGTTTTACCCTTAATTTTATTCTTATCTTTAGCAAAAGTATGGAATTTGTGATGCATTATTTAAGCCGAAAGATTCAAAAAAACCTGAAAAATACCATTCATTCCGCGCTACTGGTGTTGCTGCTGTTCATCACCCTGCACTGCGGCGCCGGGCTCAACAGTAAGGTTTACGATATCAGCCATGTCCGGCAAACGAGTCCGGATATCCGATTGAAAATGGGCGATACCGTTATCCTGAATTACCCCCAGGTCTCCCAGGATCTGATCGGGAAATTCAATATCGGCGAGTTTTCAGTAATCGATTTTACAGATCTGCTGATCCAGGAGTTCTCACAGCAGTTAAACTCCCGCGGCGTTATCCTGAAGGAATATGATTATGCCGGTACCGATGCCAAGATGTTGTCCATTGCCATAACCGATTTTGATGACCAGGGGGTTACCGACTATAATTTTTCATTGGATCAGAGCACGACGCATCAATGGGAAAATCGGCAAATCAACTCCGGACGCGTGGGGTATTATCCTGAATGCTATTTTTTAGGCGGCGCAATTACACTGCAGGCCGGTTTGGGTCAGAAGGTTTTCCGCGTTGAAAAGATAGGCTCTAACTTTTCTTATGCCAGAAGTACCGATTTGGTGGAAAATTTGCGGATGTTCGTTACGACAGCCTGTAATGAGCTTTTCCTAAATAAATGAAACCTGATAAGAAACAGCATTTTTTCCGGAAAGGCTACTCCAACGAGACCGGGAAAGCTGCAGAAAGGATGCAATGGTAGTAGTAAAAAGAATATTGCTGATCATTTTGGGTCTGGCGCTGGTAATTGCACAGACATCCGATGAAAGGACCTTTATTCTGGTGTCGGGTGACAGGATAACCGGGCAGGTTGTCGGTGTCGATGAGAACGGTATTTACACCGTCAAAACATCTTTCGGGCTGGTCACCTTTCACAAAGATGATATCAAACCGGATGAAGTCGAATTGTACCTGAAGAACGGCGACAAGCTGAAAGGAACCCTCATCGAAGAAAGTGATAAGGTCTTCAAAGTAAATACGGGCTTCGGGGAGGTGACACTGAAGAAGTAAGAAGTGGATAAGGTGGACTTTACAAATCAAACGGATAAAATCTCCAAACCCCTAAAAGACGACAGCCGCTGGTATTACGGCGAAGAACAACTAATCGATATCTGGTTTGATCCGGTGGGGTTCCCGCTGTATGAAAATGAACTCTACTTCAGCGGATTTTCCTGGGCTTACGGCCTGACCGATAAGTTTCAACTTTCTTCGAAGTGGTTCAATTATTTCTACGGCGATTTGAACCTCAGACCTAAATTGCTGGTTTTCAAGTCGGGTGATATCCAGTCCGTCAGTGCTGCCTCGGTGGGGTTGCATTTCCATACTCGATCCCTGCCCGGTAAGTACCGTTACGTCTCCACGCCGAACCAGCCGGACACAACGGTCGTTGATCATAAGTGGGTGCGGGTCGGGGCAACGAAAAATGAAGATGGCACTTATTCCGACCGTCTCTCAGAGGGCGACAAACCGTGGGTTGAATTTTTCGGTGCCTACACTTTTTCAAAACTTAGACCTTCGGGCCAGGGGCGTATTAACTACAATGCCGGGATGAGCCTTACCAGGTATCCGAATGAGGCCCTCATGCCCCGGGTCTGGTTCGCCATCGATGCCGATGCCCGACGTAATCTGAAACTCATGTTTGAGCTGTATTATGATCCATATTTTGTCCCCTGGATTAACTGGATGGAAGATGAAAATGTGAAAAATCCCGTATTCCTGGATTTCGGTTTTGTGTACACGGCAAACTCCAGACTGAGGATCGGCATTCATTTTCAAAAACCCTTCCTGGCGGTATATTACAAATTTTAGCTCGGAGAGGCAGTGCTTTGCGCAAACTGATATTGATAATAGTCTTACTGCTGGTAATTAACTGTGATCCCTTCGGGGAGCATTACGGCAGTATCGATGAAGTTATGTACTATCATGCCGCTATTCAGTCTCCGGCTCCCACTCTGCTCGATTCCCTGAAAGTGATGACCTGGAATATCAAGTTTGGCGGCGGACGCATAGATTTCTGGTTTGACTGCTACGGTGACAGGGTTCTCATGACCAGTGCGGAGACTATCTCCAATCTTCAGGCCCTTGCCGATTATATTAATTATGTCAACCCGGATCTCATCCTGCTCCAGGAGGTTGATATTAATTCCAAACGCTGTGCCTACGTGGATGAGTTACAGTTTTTGCTGGACCACACGGCGCTGAATTATGCCGTCTATGCCTCCCAATGGCGCAATCAGTTCGTGCCGTCAGACGGTATTGGTCCCATCGATTCCGGGAATGCCATCATGAGTCGCTGGGAGCTCACCGGTGCGGACCGGATTGCCCTGCCCCTCAGGGCTGAACAGGATCCGGTAACGCGCTATTTTTACCTGAAACGCAATATCCTGAAAGTACGCGCCAGTCTGCCAGGCAGAGACGATATTTGGGTTCTGGGGATCCACACAGCGGCCTACTCTCATGACGGTACGAAGAAAAAACATCTGGACCGGCTGAAGGATGAACTGGACGGGCTGGATGCAGCCGGTGAAATTTTTATCGCAGGCGGTGATTTCAATACGATTCCGCCCGGTTCCGTAAAAATGAATGATTTTCCCGATTCAATCTGCGAGGATGAAGCTTTTCAGGCAGACGATTATTCCGGGGAAGTAGCCGGGGGCTGGATTGCCGATTATTATTCCGATTATCACCCGGCCATCACTCCGGAAATGTACGGTGACACGGAAGCGCAGCAACAGCAGTCATATACACATACGGTGCAGGGGCCTCCCGACGGCTTCTGGAGCAGGAAACTCGATTATTTGTTCACAAATTACAACACGGGACTGCAAAACGGAAGCGTGCATCAAACCGATCACGGCGGGGCAACCCTGCAGCCGATGGAGCTTTCGGACCACTGTCCTGTCACAGCAGTATTAGAGTTTTGATGATCACCGGAAAACAACTATGCTTCAATCTGATGCTTTGGGGTGCCGTGTTTGCAATGACACCGCCTGAGTCCGCCGGTGTGCAAAACCGCGGCGAGCGCAGCATGGGCATTTTCCAACCTCTGAGGCTGGGTGTGGGGCATGATTTCGAACTGACGACGCATCCGGGATTATTTTTTATCATGCCCAACCTGACGGTCCAGAAATATCACGGGAAAACCGGCGGCTGGATGCTGGCCAGCCGAATTTATGTAGCCTATCCAACCCTTTTATTGAGAACTATTCAGAAAAACGGTATTGGCGGAATCATTGCCCCGGATCCGGATATTCAAAAAATTCCCCAGTTACTGTACTGGCGCGGTGAGATCAGAATCGGCCGTGAACTCCCGCGAGCGCTGGTTACACTGAAAAGCGGGGTTGCCCTGGGATTTGGCGGCACTAAGCTTGATGAACGACTGTGGATTGATTATCCCATGGTCTTTCACCGTATGGGCGTTCTGTTCAATGGCTGGGGGCTGAATATCGGTGCGGATTTCAGGTACCACCTCAACCCGAAAATGGATATTCTGCTGGATGTGGACCTGTTCAGCCTGCCGGGGTCAGCATATTCCGGCTTTATCGAGCATAAAACGATCCTGACCTGGTATGGGTGGAATAAATTGCAGCTTTGCGGCGGCTACAAGTTATCTCACGGAGAATATCCCTATGGTAGTCAGTGGTATCTGGTTCCGCTCATTGATCTCACCTGGCAATGGCAGTAGATTGATGAGGATTTCCAGTAGTCCGGATTCCGGCAATCGTCCTTAAATTAGGCGGGGTCGCCGGGACATAATTGTTCACTATTATCGCTGTATCCCTTTGGAACACAAACAAAAAATTAAAGGAATGCTATGGAAAATAATGTCTATAAACTGATAGAGCTGACGGGTACATCCTCCAGCAGTATTGAGGATGCTGTCAATAACGCCTTGCAACAGGCGGCTAAAACGGTGCAGAATATGCGCTGGTTCACTGTAGTGGAAACCCGGGGCGCAATCCATGAAGACAGGGTCTCCCAGTGGCAGGTGACCGTAAAAGTCGGTTTCACACTGGAATAATGAAATTGCACGCGTCTGTAAAATTTTAACACAAATGAGATGAATCAAATCTATGAGCTATAATTCAATTGTGATGGTCAAACAGGTCCCGGATACGGCAAATATTTCCGGACAGGTGATGAAAGCAGACGGCACGGTAAACCGGGCCAAGCTGCCGGCTATTTTTAATCCCGAGGACAAAGTTGCCCTTGAACTGGCCTTGCAGGTTAAAGATCGCTTTGGTGGCAGAGTGACCGTAATTACCATGGGGCCGCCGAAAGCAACCGATATTTTGCGTGAGTGTCTCTATATGGGAGCTGATAAAGCAGCTCTGATAAGCGACCGTAAATTCGCCGGCGCAGACACTCTGGCCACCAGTTTTGTGCTGAGTGAAGCCATAAAAAAAATCGGAAAATTCGATTTGATCTTTTCAGGCCGCCAGGCTATTGACGGAGATACAGCCCAGGTCGGACCGCAAACTGCAGAGAAGCTGAAAGTCGCTCAGGTGACTTATGCCGAAGAGATCATTGCAGCCAAAGGAAAAAAGATCACCGTCCGGCGCAAAGTGGATGATGGTTATGAAATTCTCGAGGCCACACTGCCGGTGCTGATCACGGTGATAAAAGAGGCCGGTGAGCCCCGACCTTTCAAAGCCAAACGGGTCATGGCCTTTAAAAATGCGCGCTCGTTGTTGGAGCTGGAAAAAATGGCCGACACAAATTCGCTGCTGTCGGTGGACAAAATGAAAGAAGATTATATCTCAAAATCTTTATTCATTTCTACCTATACGCTGGACGAGCTGAAGATTGATCCGCAGCGTTGCGGGCTTGCCGGATCACCTACCAAGGTTCATAAGGTGGCTTCAGTAAAACTCGGCGGGGGAGAACATGAAAGCATTCAGCCCACAAAAGACGGACTGCGTTCGCTCATCGATAAATTGGCTGCCGATCACATTTTCGGATAATCCTGGTCGTGCAGATAAGAGGATAAGAATTAAAAATTTTAATGGAATGAAAGTGGAATGAAAAACAAATCCAACGATGTCTGGGTATTTTTGGAACAGAGAGACGGTACGCCGGCGGAAGTCAGCTTCGAGCTCTTATCCAAAGGACACAAACTGGCCGCTACCCTGAAGAGCAAACTGGTGGCGGTGGTGCTGGGGCACAATATGCGTGAAGTGGCGATGAAAACTTTCCAATACGGAACAGAGGAAGTACTGCTCGTTGATCATCCGGCACTTGAAAATTACCGTACAGCGCCCTACAGCGATGTCATGAACGAATTGGTTTCCAGCCGTCAGCCGCGGATCATTTTGTTCGGAGCCACTTTCGTGGGTCGTGATCTGGCGCCCAGGGTGGCTTCCTTCACGCTCAGCGGCCTTACGGCAGACTGCACCGATCTGCAGATATCAGATGTGGTCTATCAAAAACGCGAGTACAAAGACCTGCTGCTCCAGATCCGACCGGCCTTCGGAGGGAATATTATTGCTACCATAATCACACCGGATGTACACGTTCAGATGGCTACAGTGCGCGAGGGTGTTATGGAGCAGGCTGTAATCTCCGACGCCGGGCCCGGCCGGATTGTGGAAATTCCCTATGAACCCAAGCCTCTGCATGAACTGGTGAAGATCATAGAGCGACATCGGGAGGAAAGTGCGGTAAACCTCAAGGGTGCGTCAATCATCGTGGCCGGCGGCTATGGGATGGGCAGCAAAGCTAATTTCGGACTCATCCACGAACTTGCCGAAACTCTGGGAGCTGAAGTTGCCGGCAGCCGGGCAGCAGTGGATGCGGGTTTTATTCCCCCTCAGCGCCAGGTGGGTCAGACCGGCGTGACGGTACGCCCCAAATTATATATTGCCATCGGTATCTCCGGTGCCATCCAGCACCGGGCCGGAATGCAGGACTCCCAAAAAATAATAGCCATCAACAATGACCCTGAGGCCCCCATTTTTGATATTTGCCATTACGGAATTAAAGGTGATGCCCTGGAGGTGATCCCTATGTTCATCGACGCCTATAAAAATGAATTAAAATAGAGAAACCATGCCGAACTTTTTTACAGATAATGCGGATTTACAGTTTCAGTTTGCAAACCTGGACCTGAAGGAGATCATTACTCTGATCGAGGATGATTTTGCGGAAACCGGCAGCTATAATTATGCCCCGGCCGATTGTGATGATGCCATGGATAACTACCGGAAAGTCCTGGAAATAACCGGTGATATTGCCGGTAATTTCATCGCTCCCAGAGCCCCTGATGTCGATGAGAAAGGCAGTACGTTTGCCAATGGAAAAGTACGCTACGCAAAGGGACTTGCAGAAGCCCTTGAACGTCTCGAAAAAGCGGATCTGCTGGGACTGACATTACCGCGAAAATACGGGGGGTTGAATTTCCCGACGACAATTTACACCATGGCTATCGAGATCATTTCACGGGCGGATGCTTCGTTAATGAATATCTTCGGGCTGCAGGATATCGGCGAGACCATCCTGAAATACGGTACGGATGAACAACGCGCAGAATTCCTGCCCAAACTTGCCAGTGGCCGCCACACCGGCGCCATGGCCCTCACCGAACCCGATGCGGGGTCTGATCTGCAGGCGGTCAAGCTGCAGGCTTTTCAGGATGAGAGCGGTAACTGGTTTTTACGTGGTGTAAAGCGTTTTATCACCAATGGCAACGGCGACATCCTGCTGGTTCTGGCAAGGTCGGAGGCAGGGACGAAAGACGGCCGGGGTTTGAGTATGTTCGTCTGTTACGCCGGTGACCGGCTGCGCATTCGTCGTATTGAAAACAAGCTGGGCATCCACGGCTCACCCACCTGCGAGCTGCATTTTGATGATGTGCCGGCACAACTGGTTGGTAAGCGGAAATTTGGTCTCATCAAATATGTTATGGACCTGATGAACGGTGCCAGAATGGGCGTATCCGCCCAGGCCCAGGGTATCTCACAGGCGGCCTATGAAGAAGCACTGAAATATGCCCGGGCCAGGGAACAATTCGGTCAGCCCATCGCCGACATCCCCGTTGTGACCAACATGCTCATCAATATGCGGGTAATGCTGGAAAGCAACCGCTCTCTGCTGTATGCCACGGCACAGTGGGTGGACCTGCGGGACAAACTGGAAGGGAAAATAAGACAGTTAAAAGAACGCCGGCTGCCCTTTTCAGAAGAAACTAATCGCCTCAAGGAAGCCACGCGGGTTGCTGCTCTGCTGACCCCCATGACGAAATACACGCTCACTGAAGCGGCAAATAAAATCACCTACGATGCCCTGCAGATCCATGGCGGTACGGGGTATATGAAAGAATTCAACATCGAACGCCATGTGAGGGATGCCCGCATCACCAATATCTACGAAGGTACATCACAACTGCAGATCGTGGCGGCTATCGGAGGAGTGATTAACGATATTCTTAAAGCTTCATTCGAGAAAAAAGAAGACCAAAATTATAAAGGTATCCTGCAGAAACTGGCCGGTCATCTGAAAGAGATCAGAGAAATTTTCCTGGAATGCCGGAAATACATAACGGACAAAAACGATCAGTATTTCCAGGATGTGGCAGCCCGGGAGCTGGTAGAGATGTACAGTTTTCTCTATGTTGGTTATTTGTTGCTGGATGAAGCCCGGATCAACAATCGCAAGGCCTTTATCGCCAATCGTTACATCGTCAATGCCCTGGCCCACACACGTAAAAATGCCGAAACCATCCGCAACGAACAATACTCCGATTTGCTGCATGCCGGCGAAATCTTAATTTAAAGTTCAACCGATCGGAAGGGATCGCCGGCACTCTCCGGGTTTCATTGATCTTTCTGTTCATGTTTCTCTTCGCAGGAGTATATATTTTGCAGCACTTCTGCATCAGCATTTTTCCCTTCCGGATCACAGGGTTACACATTCCTGAGGAAGAATGAAA
>JAJRUW010000078.1 GCA_024277615.1 Fidelibacterota bacterium
TCCGGCCGGTCTGCTGGTGGATAAACTGGGCTCCAGAACAGTGCTGCTGATCTATTTTAGCGGACTTTTGATCGGAGTTGGAATTATCACCCTGGGGCATTCTACACTTACTCTGGCAATCGGTCTTGCCCGTTTGGGCGCGTCGGCCGGATTGTATCACCCGGCAGGGCTCAAACTCATCAGCCACACTAAGAACATCAGTCAAAATATGGGTTACCACGGTATTTCGGGAAGTGTCGGCCTCTCAATTGGCCCTTTGATCGGAGGAGTGTGTTCCAGCTATTTTAATTGGAAAATGCCGTATTTCATCCTCGCCGGAGTTGCGGTTATCGGAGGAATTTATACATTAACCCAAATTGAATCAGGCAGACCGGGGATGGGAAAAGACTTGACTCCCGGTGGTAGATTCAGACTGAAACGGTCCCATTATTATATTTTCGGTGTTGCGGCTCTCTGGGGTTTTACCCATCATGGACTTTTCAATTTTATGCCCCTGTACTTTGCCGATACTCTCCAGTGGGGAGGTAAAGCGGCCATGCGGGGAGGGATACTCACAGCCTTTGTGCTGCTGCTTGGCACGGTAGGACAAGTTACCGGTGGCAAAATCGGCTCTCTGTACCCCAGAGAAAAACTGCTTATCTGGGTGGTAGGGTTGAACATCCCGTTTCTGGTACTCATGGGAATTAGTCAGGGGGTCATGTTATTGGTCGTCACGGCGATACTTGGTGCAGTTAATTTCACCTATCAGCCGGTAAACAACAGTTTGCTCTCAGATATGACCGCACCGGGAAATCGCGGACTGGTGTACGGACTTTCTTCCGGCTTGGGATTCGGCGTGGGTTCATTCGCCACTACGGCAGGTGGATATATCGGCGAACACTTCGAAATAAGTTATATTTTTCCATTACTTTCAATTGTACTTATACCCGCAGTGGTTTTATCTTACCTGATACACATTGAAGACTAATTTACCGATTTCAAAACACTTCAGAATATCCGAAACGGTATGGTTAGTCCTGTGGATTTTTTCGGCAACTGAGCGCTAATTAGCAACATAAAATCAATCCAATAAATGAAAGACCGGCCAGGCAGCCTCAAAACAATTCCCGCAGTGGACGAATTGCTGTATCATCTGCATCCTGAAAAATACTCTGCACCCTATGCTCTGATCCTGAAATCCATCCGCGCGGCTGTAAAAACCGTACGGCAAGAGCTTTTATCGGGAAAGGAAATAGCGGATGTCCCGGCGTACACAAATTCACTTGCAGAGGAACTGCTTAATCGTGTCACCCGGTCCAGCCTTCGCGGTGTCATTAATGGGACTGGCATCGTATTGCATACAGGTCTCGGCCGGGCTCCCCTTTCGGGAAATATCTTGTTACGTGTCCGTGAGAAAATATCCGGGTACTGCAATATTGAGTTTGACCTCAGGTCGGGGAAACGGGGCGAACGCATCCAACATGTTGAACCGCTACTCTGTGCCCTGACGGGTGCAGAAAGTGCAGTGGTGGTAAATAATAATGCCGCCGCTGTGCTGATCTTGCTGAATTCAATCGCTGAAAATAAAGAGGTCATCATCAGCAGGGGTCAACAGGTAGAAATTGGAGGTTCCTTCAGAATTCCCGATGTCATTTTGAAATCCGGTTGTATAATGAAAGAGATCGGGACCACCAATAAAACCCATTTACGGGATTATTTAACTGCCGTTACACCGCAGACCGGAGCCATTTTAGTCGCTCATACCAGTAATTATAAAGTTAAGGGTTTCACGGCTGAAGTTCCACTATCCGATCTTGCGGATCTTGCCCGGAAACGCAGAATCCCGCTGCTAATGGATTTGGGTAGCGGCGCAATTGCAGATCTGGTTTCGCTGGGCTTACCGGATGAACCCGTGGTGAACAATTTCATTAAAATGGGTGCACAGGTCATTACTTTCTCAGGTGATAAATTGCTCGGAGGTCCCCAGGCCGGAATTATCTGCGGGAAGAAATCCCTAATCCGTAAAATCCGTCGAAATCCACTCTATCGTGCCCTCAGATGTGACAAGATCATCTATGCCCTGCTTGAAGAGAGCCTTCGTACCTATTACGATTCAAAAGAAATATCACCGGATAACCTGGCTCTTCGGCTTTTAACCAGACCTCTGGAACAGCTAAAATCCATGGGCTCCGCTGTGATCGGTGAGCTTTCCGATGAACTTAGGAATGCTTATAAAATGCGGCTGATTGAAACCCGGGTTGAAGCTGGCAGCGGATCACTGCCAACAGAATTAATACCCAGTATGGCCCTCGAAATGGTTGACCCGGCCGGTAAACCGGCGCAACTTGCAGCAAAGTTCCGTCAGGCTTCCACACCGGTGATCGGATACATCCACGGTAATAAATTCCGTCTCGATCTCAAGGCAATTGCCGAGGAGGAAACGAACTTACTCATTTCTCTTTTGTCAGAGGTGCTTTCGTGAATCAGATCGTCATTGGTTTGGCCGGGCATATCGACCATGGAAAAACCTCCGTAGTGAAAGCTCTTACGGGTATCAATACAGACCGTCTTGAAGAAGAAATTCGCCGGGGGATGACAATCGATATCGGTTTCGCCTTTCTCACGGACAGAATCACACTGATAGATGTTCCGGGACATGAAAAATTCGTTAAAAATATGATGGCCGGTGTCAGCGGCGTAGATGCGGCGCTGCTCATTATTGCTGCTGACGATGGTGTGATGCCCCAGACCCGGGAGCATTTTGATATTCTAAAATTACTGGGCGTTCGGAACGGGGTCATTGCCCTGAATAAAATTGACCTTGTGGATGAGGAATGGCTGGAAATGGTGGAAGCTGATATTCAGGAAATGGTGACCGGATCATTTCTCGAAAAGGCTCCGGTTATACGGGTCAGCGCAGAGAATAATATCGGCTTTGAGAAACTCAGGATGTCCCTCATTGACATGTGTTCCATTATCAGTCCCAAGACAGACCGGGGAATTTTCAGATTATGGGTGGATCGGGTTTTCACCATTAAGGGTTTCGGTACCGTAGTCACCGGTACAGTTTCATCGGGCAGTTTAAAAACGGGAGAGGTCCTCGAACTCCTGCCCGGCGGGAAAAAAGTGAAAATCCGGGGACTGCAGACACACTCAAAACCGGTCAACGAAGTTACACTCGGTGACAGAGCCGCAATAAATTTACAGGGGGTTGAGAAAGATGAACTCAACCGCGGTTTCCAACTCTCAACACCGGGGTTTTTTAAAACAACTTCCAGAATTGGCGTCGGGCTTTCACTTTTGCCGACGACGATGAAAGAAATCCGTCAGAATCAACGCCTGCGGATACATGCAGGTACTCAGGAGGTGATGGCCAGGGTCTCACTCATCGACCAAAAAATACTTTAACCGGGCTTGTCGGGACCTGCACTTCTGCGTCTGGAATCACCACTCATAACCAGTAAGGATGACCGCTTCATACTTAGAACCTATTCACCGGTAATAACTATTGGCGGCGGTACCGTCCTTGATGTGCAGGTGGACGAAAAATGGAAAAAAGCCCGGCAGGAGATCCTCACACTCTATGCGGCTTCAGACCATCAGCGAATAGAATTGATACTCGAAAACAACCTCTTCACACCCGTCACAGCTGCACAGTTGAAAATCAGGCTGGGGCTGGCAGAAGATAAAATCTTAGCACTGATCCGGGCCAACGAGAACCTGATCCGGGTTGAATATCACGGCAGTACATGGATTGTGACAAAATCACAGATCGAAAAGGTCACAGAGGCTATACTCGAGTTCATGACTGCACATCATAAAAGTAATCGTCACCGGGCCGGCGTTACCAAAGAAGAGATCAGGCAGAATCTCCGGGGTGATGCGAGGTTCTTTGATTATCTGCTCAGGGAGATGGAAGAAAAAGGCCACATTAACCGTGAAGGTGAAATTATCTCATTGCCCGGACATTCAATTCAACTAAGTCCATCGGAGCAGGAAACAACTGATAAATTACTAAGTATTTTGGATTCCGAAGGTTTTTCATCCTCTTCGCTCGAAGATTTGGCTCAGGCTTGTAATAAACCGGTCAAAGAAATCAAATTGCTGCTGGATATCGCCGAGCAGCGTAAGCAGGTTCTCAGACTGGAAGGCAATCTCATTTTCACTCGTAATAACTTTGAGGATTTGAGATTAAAAGTTCGCTCTCATTTTGAGCATGCTCAGGAGCTGTCCGTAGGGCAATTCAAAGACATGGCCAATACATCCCGTAAATATGCCGTGCCGTTGCTGGAATATTTTGACAAACTGAAAATTACTTACCGCTCGGGTAATACCCGCAAGCTGGTACCCTAGCAGGCTGACAGATGGCAGGCATTAAAGGGCAGACTCCGGTCATGAAGCAATTCAGGGAAGCCAAGAAAGGCCATCCCGGGACACTCATGCTGTTCAGAATGGGCGATTTTTACGAAACTTTTGAAAATGATGCTGTGATTGCAGCATCCGTACTGGGAATCACCTTGACCAAACGAGCCAACGGGGCTGCTGCCAGCATACCCCTGGCAGGTTTCCCGTACCATGCACTGGAACAGCATCTTCACAAATTGTTGAAAGCCGGACACCGTGTAGCTATTTGTGAGCAGGTAGAAGATCCAAAACTGGCCAAGGGGATTGTAAAGCGGGAAGTAGTGGAAGTAGTCACACCGGGCACGGCTCTGTCGGACAAATTTCTGGATCAGCACGAAAATAATTTCCTGGCCAGCCTGCTTTTCGGAAAAGACCGGTTTGGTTTAGCCTTGCTGGATCATTCCACCGGA
>JAJRUW010000079.1 GCA_024277615.1 Fidelibacterota bacterium
GGGCACGAGACCGGTGGTGCCGCCTGAGCAGACCCCGCAGTCATCAATGAGGGCGTTGCCAAAACATTCACCGGCACAATCCTGATCGCTGTTGGCCGTATGTCCGGTCAAACCTTCAGAACAAACGCCACAATCGTCCAAAAAGGCGCTGCCGTCACAGTCACCGTTGCAGTCCTCTACGGCATTCCCGAAACAGAGGCCGTTGCAATCCATGTCGGCATCGGGCACGAGACCGGTGGTGCCGCCTGAGCAGACCCCGCAGTCATCAAGGGCGGCCTGGCCGCCGCAATCGCCATTACAATCTGCAAAGAGGCAGCTGCCGTCATCAATTGTTGCACCTGAATCAAAATTACAGGCGCCGGGATCTGTACAGCCTTCGGTGTCCGTGTACTGGCAACAACTATTGTCGCCGGCGCAGGGTAAGGTGGCTGTCGGATCGAAATTATCGGCGTCGGGGTCAGTACAGCCATAACAGAAATCGACCGACAAGCCTGTGCTGCCGCCTACACAACCGCATTCATTCTCCACAGCCGTACCGAAACACTCTGCGTTGCAGTCCATATCGCTGTTGGCAGTGTGCCCCGAAGTTCCGCCGGAGCAGACCCCGCAGTCATCCGGAGCGGCAGCTCCGTTACAGACCCCGGTGCAATCTTCCAGCGCATTGCCGAAACATTCACCGGCACAGTCCTGGTCCGAATTAGCAATATGCCCCGAAGTTCCGCCTGAGCAAACCCCGCAATCATCGATAAATGCCGAACCGTTGCAGGTTCCTGCACAATCTTCGGCAGCGTCACCAAAGCAGACTCCGCTGCAGTCCATATCGGAATCGGCTGAATGTCCGGAAGTACCATCAGAACAAATGCCGCAATTGTCGATGTAAGCAAATCCGCCGGGGACTCCCATGCAATCAGGTTCACCGCTGGTAGTTGCGGAAAGCAGTTGGATAAACGGCAGGTTATTATTTGACCAGGGAGTATTTTCCGACGGTACTGCGTCGAGATAGACACCGGACGAAGTATCATAAATTTTGAAGCTGGGGTAGCCTCCATTGGTCATATAGCCCTGGGTTCCCGGAGTCCCGTCGTATCCCAGAACCGGTACATCGGTATAAGGCCCCAGCCATTGTTTAGCACCGACACAGACGGAACCGTTAAAGGCGCCGATCCAGTCATCGGTGGTGATGCTGACGCCATTGATTACAGCTTCGACTACAAAATAAAAGGCTTGTTGCGATGAGGGATTGAACTGGAATTCAGCAGGGGGCCCGGAGTTATAATTGCAGCTGCCGTCGTCAATGGTAGCTCCGGGGTCGTAGTTTTGAGCCTCCGGGTCGGTACAGCCATAACAGGCATTATCATTTTCGGAATTGGCATCGCAGACCCCGCAATCATCAATGTAGGCCTGACCGAAACATGTACCGGCACAATCCTGATCCGAATTGGCAGTGTGACCCGAATAACCGCCTGAGCAAACTCCGCAATCATCCAGGAATGCATTTCCGTTTTCATCGCCGTTGCAGTCAACATTGCAATCGTTGGCAGGGTTGTCGTCGCAAGTGCCGCAGTTATCTTCGTATGCTGACCCAAAACAGACACCGGCACAATCCTGGTCCGAATTGGCAATATGTCCCGATGTTCCGCCTGAGCAAACGGAACAGCTGTCAAAAAAGGCGGCGCCAAAACAAATTCCGGCACAATCCTGATCGCTGTTAGCCTGATGGCCGGTAGTACCGCCGGAACAGACTCCACAGTCGTCAATAGTTGCGGTTCCGTCGCAGACGCCGGCGCAGTCATTTTGAGCACTGCCAAAGCAAACGCCGGCACAATCCTGATCGGAATTGGCCGTGTGCCCGGAGGTTCCCTCCGAGCAAATTCCGCAGTCATCTACAAATGCAAGCCCGCCAGGGACGCCCATACAGTCAGGGACACCTCCGGATGTTTCTGCATGCAGATTGTTAACAAAGGGCAGATTGCCATTTGACCAGGGAATATCTTCCGAGGCCGTAGCCGCAATATAAAAGTTGGAAGAAGCCACCCAGATCTTAAAGGTGGGGATGAGACCGTTAGTCATATAGCCTGCGGTCTCAGGCGTACCGTCGGTTCCTAAAACGGGTACATCGGTGTAAGGTCCGTTCCACTTTTTGGCGCCGACGCAAACGTCGCCATTAAATGCACCGATCCAATCATCGGTAGTGATGTCAACCCCGTTGATATCTGCAGAAACGACAAAATAAAATGCCTGCAGGGAGGAAGAGTTGAACTGAAATTGGGGCGGGGGCGTCTGAGCGCATAGCATCCCGAATGCAATGATAACAAAAAATGATCTGAAGTGCTTCATTCTGATAACCTCTGTGTTTTTAATGTAGATACCTGATACAGTTTGTGATTAATCCATTATTCAATATTCGAGCCGCTGCCGGATTTAATTTGTATATCCGTAAAACTTAAGCGTTTAGCGACCTGTTAAATTAGTTTATATGCTTCCTGAACCTGAAAATGTGTAATATATTTATGACAGTTCATAGAGGGGGAGTGGTGGGCGGGATAATTTTGATGACCGGCAGTAATATGTTCTGTAGCAATAAAATCGAGCGTAATTTAGGTATAATTCTGCAAATTAATAAAAGTAAATAATCCGGGATTTGAGGATTTCTGTTATCAGAAAGATAAATTATGGTTTTAGCCTGTATCCTTTCGTAAAAATAAAGATCGAGACGCTTGAAAAAGCCAGTGTAAAACCGGCGCTGATCATCACCGACAGAAATGGGGAAGTATCAAATATTCCCAGGGTTGCATAGCGCATGCCGTTGATCATCCAGTACAGTGGATTACCCTGGGAGAGAGCTCTCCAAAAAGGGGGCAGCATATCAATGGAATAGAAAACCCCGCCAAGAAAGGTCAGTGGCATAAAGATAAAATTGGTGAACATGGCTATGTGGTCCCAGGTTTTTGCGAAGACCCCCACAATTACGCCGAGTGCCGAAAAAGCCCAGGATACCAGAAGCATAATAAAGAGCGTCAGAGAGATATTGCCCACCGTGAATCCCGTGAGCAGCCAGCCGATGAAGATCACCAGCATCCCGTTAATCATGCCCCGGACCGTCCCTCCGATTATATAGCCGAAACTGATTTCCAGTCCACTTAGAGGCGTAATGAGTAAGTCTTCGATAAAGCGTAAGAATTTGGCCTGAATGATACTGGAAGAAGAGTTCTGATAGGAATTGTTAATTACGGACATCATTACCAGACCGGGAATGATGAATTGGATATATGAGGCTTCTTTGATGGTCCCGATACGTGAACCCAGAGATTGACCAAAAACCATGATGTACAGTCCGGAGGAGATCAGGCTGGGAATGATTGTCTGACGGTATAATGCCAGAAAGCGCCAGATCTCCCGGCGGATGAGTGTCAGGAACCCACGATTAAGCATCGATGCTTTTTCCCGTCAGCTGTATAAAAACATCTTCCAGACTGCTGTTGAATACGCGGGCTTCTTCAACACTGGCACCGCGGGCGATGACATTTGATATGATTTCCGGCATGTCTTTCACTGAATTATTGGTCCTTATAGTGAGTTCATCATCGCTATAATTGTACTCGCGGTTTTTCAGCACGAATGAAGGCTTCCAATTGCGTACTTTTAGTTTGATCATGCTTTTACCGAGGCTGTTTATCAATCCGCCCGGTGAACCTTCGGCAATGATGCGTCCCTTATCAATAATGGCGATATCGCTGCACAGTTTCTCGGCTTCTTCAATATAATGGGTTGTGAGCAGGATGGTTTTACCGGCCCGGTTCATCTCTTTCAAGTGGTGCCACAGCATGTGACGCAACTCTATATCCACGCCGGCAGTGGGTTCATCCAGAATTAAGATCGGCGGGTCATGAATCAGGGCTTTGGCGATCTGTACACGCCGTTTCATTCCACCGGATAATTCTCTCATTTTAGCATCCGCCTTGGCTGTTAGTCCCAGTAATTCCAGTACCTGAGTAGTGCGCTGCCGGGCCAATGGGCGGTCCAGACCGTAATACCCGGCCTGAAGGGTTAGCAGGTCCCGGATGGTGAAGAACGGATCGAAATTTAACTCCTGGGGAGATAAGCCCACTGATTTTCTCGTAAAGCGGAAGTCCCTGACTACATCTTTGCCGAGAATTTTAGCTTCTCCCGAGGTCAGCCGCACAAGACCTGTCAGAATTCCTATAGTGGTTGTTTTGCCGGCGCCATTCGGCCCCAGGAGACCGAAAAACGAACCTTCCGGGATTTTCAGGTCAATTCCTTTGAGCGCCTGAAAGTCGTCGTAATTCTTAGTCAGTGCCCGGATGCGGATAGCGTATTCAAGCTGTGTCATGGCTGCATTCCGGAAGCTTTTCACCGGGCAAAATTTCTCCGGCGGAAAGGTTTGGCGTCTGCTGTGGGCGAACTCCCGTTTCGGTCAGTAAAACGATATTTTCAACATGCGGAGTGTGAGGGAACATATCGACCGGCTGAATTTTCTCCAGCCTGTAAGCATCCCGGCACAACAGACTCACATCTCTGGCCTGCGTAGATGGATTACATGAAATATAAATGATGCGCCCCGGACTTAGTTTCAGCATATCCCGGATTGTCCGTGGATGCAGCCCGGCCCTGGGAGGATCCACGATCACCACATCCGGTAATTCCAAAGACAATTCCCGCTTTGATTCGGCCAGCAAATTCATGAGGTCTCCCTCAAAAAATTCGATTTTATCGACTTGGTTCAAATCGGCATTACGCCTGGCATCCCGGATCGCCGAGGGCTCCAGTTCGAAACCATAGACTTTGCGGACCGCGTCGGAAATATAAATCCCGATGGAACCGGTACCGCAGTACAGATCATACACGATATCTTCACTGGAAAACCCGCACATCTCTCCGGCCAGATCATACAAACGTCGGGCCTGTTTGGAATTCGTTTGAAAAAAAGAATTTGCCGAGATCTGGAAACGATATTTACCCAGGGTTTCGGTAATATAATTTTGTCCCTGCAAGGTGACCTCATATTCTCCCCGGGCTGTACCGGCCTTGCGTCCGGTGATATTGTTCACGACACTTACAACCAGGGGGAAATTTTCTGCGATTTCCGCTGAGATTACCTTGACTGCCGGCACATCTTCGTAAGCTGTCACTAAGTTTACCATGATCTCACCGGTGCCGGCTGCCGATCTGATTACCAGGTTGCGCAGAAATCCCGTGTGGGTCCTGATGTCATAAGGCTGAAGTCCCTTCTCCTGCACTTTGCGTTTAACAAATCGCAGGATTTCATCGGCTGTCGGATCCTGTAAGGCACAGGCCTCAATATTCAATATTTTATCATAGCGCCCGGGAATGTGCAGTCCCAGGGCAAAATCCCGCGGTGTTTGCTTGTCTTCGTCAGGAAGTGTCCAGCGGCGGTTGGAAAAGGTAAATTCCATTTTGTTGCGATAGTGGTAAATCTCTTCACAGGGGAAAATAGATTCCACAACGGGATTCTCAAAGCCTCCGATACGTTGAAAAACATCCCGGATCTGTGCTTCTTTAGCGGAGATTTGTTCGCGGTAGTCAAGATTCTGGAAAGTACAGCCGCCGCAATATTCAAAATGATTACAGCGCAACCCAACCGCATGAGGTGATTCTGCAATTACATCGAGGCGGAGGGCTTCGAGATAGGAGCGTCGTTTTTTCAGGATTCGGGCCCGAACGGTCTGCCCCGGGATGGAATGTTTGACGAAAACGACCATCTCATTGATATGCGCAACGCCCATGCCGCCGAATGCCAGGGATTCGATAAACAACTCTACAACAGTCCCCTTAGGGGGTAATTCGCTTTGATTCATGGGCGGCAAAATTACAGCAGGATACCCGAGAGTAAGAAGCAGTAACACAGAGCCGCTGCTGGTGCTTCAGTTTTGGTTTAATTTACTCAGTGTTGTCGGGTCTTCAGGTGCTGCCCTGAGTCTTCCGTTCAATCACCAACTCATCACCTCTTCATCTGTTGGGAATCGGTTAGTCCTGAATTTTGAATATACCGGTTTACCATCAATGGTAACCTCAAAAGCACCGGTACGAGGCGGCTGTGGATTCCCCTGTATATCAGCGTCGGGATTCTTTAATTTTATGAGCTTCGACACCCGGTCGAATTCGTTGTCGTAGTGTCAGACTATGCAAAATTCAATAATTACTTTCATTTTTTCTCCGGTTTATCAGTTACGTTTGCCATGAGTTGTTTCTGCAGGACCATCCTGTATTTATGAGGTGTTCCCTGCTCTTCTATAAAATCCAGGTTGTCTCCGGCCTCCAGGGGACCGTTGAAAGAAAACCAGCGGAAGATGTTCTTCTTGATAAATCCGTCACTGGTCAGATGGGTAGTTAGATTCCCCACATTGGTTCGTAAAATAAAATCCACTCCGGCCGGTGGAAAAAAGAAACGCAATTTTGCGGGAATGTAGATGCGATTGTACATGTTCAGACTGTGTGTATCTTCCGAAAGGGTCAGGGATACGCTGGTAATCTCTTCGGGAGGTTTTTTCCACAAATCTCCCTGCTCGGAAGGGACCGGTGCAAGAATACTGATCTTAATTTCGTCCCCATCCCGGAAGCGGAAGCGGTCGCTGATCATTTTCGGCAGACGGATCATAAAACCACTACCGACCTTTTTCAGTTTTACCCTAAATTCTTTCATTATGAACGTTACGAATATGCAGAAAACTATTGCACTCATTTTGTTCTAACCAAGGGAAATCATTTCCGGGGAAGACCACAACCATGAACATTGACGAACAAATGATCGACCGGGTCCTGGCCGGAGATCAGGCTTCACAACGGACCTTTGTCAGTTCCAGCGAAAAACTTGTTTACGGAGCCCTGAACAGTTTTAGCGGATTATCCCGCACTGAGACCGAGGATCTGTTTCAAGCAGTTTTTCTCAAACTCTTTGAAGATAATATGCGCCGCATCAGACTGTGGAACCGTGAAGCAAAGTTTACTACCTATTTATACCGAATTGTAGTTAATCTGGTGAAAGATCATTTCGGCTCTGCAGCCTATAAACATTTTCGGTTAAAAGCCCGGGAAGATGAGGACGGACGCTCACCGCTGGAAAGTCTAAAAACCCCTGCGGCCAGTGGCGACCGTCTTGACAGGCTTTCCCTCGTCCACTATTTAAATCAGTTGAAGCCCGGCGAAAAACAGATCATCGAACTTTACTATTTTCAGGATCTCAAGGAGCGTGAGATTGCAACCTTGCTGGGCAAACCCCTGAATACCATCAGCAGCCTGAAAAACAGAACCCTGAAAAAATTAAAAAAAATAATCGAAGAAAAGCCCTCTTGAGGACGTAAGGAAATCATGAATAACAAAATCGAAACGGAATTGAAAAAAATAGGCCGGCTGATTGAACGGGCAAAAGACATCCATGTGACAGATGATGACCTGTTGGCTTATGCAGAAGACCGCCTCGCGTCAGCTGCCCGGCAGGCAGTGGATAAATACCTGCTGTCCTACCCGGAATTGGCATCTGAAATCCTGCTGTTGAAAAAACTTGTGGCAGCCGAACCGGCCCGGGAAGTTCCGCCGGCGTTACACCGGAAAGTGATCAGTGCATTGGGAATAGATGAAGAATACATGATGCAGCTCATCCTGAAAAGGGTGAAGTCCGCTTTTGAGATTATTATGGGGGATTCATTTTATAAACCCGGGCTGGGCCTCTCACTCGTACCAACGCGGGGAACGGCAGCAGTGCCGGGCAGCTTATATGTTTTTCAAACTGTTCTTGCATCCTATCGCATCAGCTGCCGTCTGCAAGCCGGGGGAGGAAAACAATTTCTGCATTTCACCCTGGAAGCTGAAAATGGAGAGGGTGTTAAAAATGGCCGTTTTATTGTGACAGAGGCAGACAGACAAATTTATGAGCTGCTCACAGACAGCACAGGCACTACACCTGCTAAAATGCTCCCTGCCGGCGATTATGAAATAGTCTTTTCTATGATGCGCAAGAATCTGGGCACACTCAAATTAACTATATCCTGATTGAAAGGATGCGGTATAATTTTGCGGCGTGTTACGCCTTGAAGTCCAGCAGATAGACAATGAAAATCTGAGAATCAACCTCTACTCTGTTGATTCGGTTTCCCCACCGCTTAAAGAATTCCGCAGTGTCAAGCTCTACCAGTTAGAAGCTTTGACCGACGAGCTCCTGCTGCAAATTCCCCAGGCCTACCTGACCCGTGGCAGGAGTGTTGACCTGCTGGAAAAATTGAAACTAAAGGGGCAGGCCGTTTTTCAGACGCTCTTTGGCGAGACGGGTGTTCAACTGCGCAGGCTGGCCAATCCGGAAGCCCCAGAGCGTCTCGTCATTGCAGTTGACGAGGCCGTTGCCCATCTGCCATTCGATATACTCTATACGGGTGATATTTTCCTTTGGCAGGGTTTCATTATCAGTCGTCAGATCGCCACGGAACAGGGAATATCGCAGCATCGGGCGAGGGTCATCCCCGGGCGAAAACTTACGCTTATAGGAGACCCTTCAGCAGACCCTGCTTTGGATGCCTCAGTCCGTGACGAACTGTTTACACTGAGTGAAGAACTGGCAAGCGAATTTGATTTGCAGGGACCCCTGATGGGCAAGTCGGTAACCAGGCAGACCCTTGAAGAAGTTCTGACAGATTGCAGCCTGCTGCATTTTTCCGGTCATTATCAAAACAATGAGAATGGGAGCTCCGGCTGGCTGCTGGATAAAAACGAAATCTTCACCGGAGATAAACTGGGCCATTTCCGACAGCTGCCACATTTCATTTTCAGCAACACCTGCGGCAGCAAAAGTACGTTTCAGTCCAACTCCTTTATTCACAACTTCCTGGATGCCGGTATCAGTGCATTCCTTACGACGAACGGAGATATCCCCAGCATACAGGCCACCTGGTTCGGCATTTTTTTCTATCGTTCGCTGCTCAAGGGTTACAGCTACGGTCAGGCTGTACACAGGGCCAGGAGTTCCCTGATCGATCGTTTTGGTATTTCGGATCTGTCCTGGATGTTTTACATTTTGTACGGCGATGCAGATGCGCGGCCGGTGCTGCGGCAGACAAGACGACGGTTCAGCAGCAGGAAACTCATGAAATTCTCAATACCCCTGGTGACTGTCCTGTTGACAGGCATCATTATTTTTACTTTGCATCGACGGTTTCAAGCCGGAGAATTTTTTCTTAATACGAATCCCGGTGGAGCCGTTATCTTGTTAAATAATGAGCCGGTGGGTGTCACACCCGGGTCGGTTAGGGCCGGAAGGGGCGATGTCATTCAGGTGATCCTAAGCGGATGGGACACATCCCGTTTTCAGGTTCGAAAACCGGAAAATGATTGGTTTCTGCAGTCAATGGATGCAGTGGACGGTGTGGTAACAGAAAGACAAATCATGGAATTGCCCGGTGTGTATGGGCACAATCCTGCAATTGCCCTGATCCCGGAGGAAATGCACATGCTGAAGTTTGATCTGCAGGGGCTGCCCGGGCCGGAGCTCATGATACAGGGCTGTCCGTTGAAGTTTTCCGGTGAACAGATCCTGCTCGCTGTGGATACAAACCTTTACCGTTATATTCTCCGCAGCGGAGATAAAGTTTACGATAAGGCCCTCGCTATTGAAACAGACAGCCTTCTGACCGCAGCGGAGATCACTGCAAACTGGTCCGAAGGACGCTATCATTGATCTCTGCTGATCCCGCTTCCGATTATGGATAACGGATTAAATTATCACAACAAATCAGCGCAGACCGGCCTTGTATCCATCCTGATTAATCTTTCGTGACCGCAAAAGGGTTTCCGTAAAAAGAATACAAATCTGTAAATTTAGCGCGTCGATTTACTGGTAAAAATTCAAATAACGAAGGTGTGAAATGGCAAAAATTCATGGACACATTAGTATTAATATTGAGAATTGCAAAGGCTGTGAACTCTGCATCAACGAATGTCCCCAGGACTCCCTTAAAATGTCTGACAACATCAATAAAAAAGGCTATCATTATGCAGTCCTCGTAGAGGACAACTGTACGGGCTGCACAAACTGTGCGATGGTTTGTCCTGAGGCAATTATTACAGTTTACCGTCAGACAAAACAGAAGAGACAGCCGGTAGCCGTGATCTCGAATGTCACTGAAAACCTCAATATTAATATCGAATAGGAGCAATATGGCGAAAAAATTAATGAAGGGCAACGAAGCCCTTGCAGAAGCAGCGATCAGAGCAGGTGTTAAAGGATATTTCGGATACCCCATTACCCCACAGTCCGAATTGCTGGAATATTTATCGAGGGAACTGCCGCAGCGCGGGGGAGCATTTTTACAGGCGGAGAGTGAAGTTGCCGCCATCAACATGGTGTACGGCGCTGCAGGTGCCGGAGAAAGGGTCATGACCAGTACGAGCAGTCCCGGTTTCAGTCTCATGCAGGAAGGTATCTCTTATATTGCCTGCGCGGAACTGCCTTGTCTGCTCGTAAATGTCATGCGCGGGGGACCCGGACTGGGAACCATTCAACCCTCCCAGGGTGATTATTTCCAGGCAGTGAAAGGTGGTGGCCATGGTGATTACAAACTGCCCGTGCTGGCACCGAACAGCGTGCAGGAGATGGCGGAATTTGTCTATGACGGATTTGATCTGGCGGACAAGTACCGCAATCCCGTATTAATCTTATCCGACGGAGCCCTCGGGCAGATGATGGAGGCAGTTGAATTTCCGGACTACGATATTGAAGCCCATAAGGTGGATCATTCGGAATGGGCCACCCGGGGCCGGCGCAAAGGGCATGACCATAATGTCCTCACGTCGCTTTATATTCAGCCGGATAAAATGGAGGCTATTAATCAACACCTGCAGGAAAAGTATCAGCTCATAGAAGCCCGGGAAGTGCGTTTCGAGACGATCATGACCGAAGATGCAGACTTTCTTCTGGTTGCCTTTGGACTGTCTTCAAGGGTTGCTCATAAATCAGTGGAAATGGCCCGGGAGAAGGGCTATAAGATCGGTTTACTGCGGCCCGTTACACTCTTCCCCTTCCCTTCGGAGATCCTGTTTCAGCTGGCCGGACAGGTCAGGGGTATGCTGGTGATTGAAATGAATACGGGACAAATGGTGGAAGATGTACGCCTGGCGGTAAGGGGAAAAGTCCCCGTGCAATTTTACGGGCGTCAGGGTGGTATGATTCCCCAACCGGATGCCATTTTGCATGAGATTGAGAAATATTACACACAACGCTTAGCTGTGGAGGTGGACTGATGGCACAATTATTCCCTGAAAACTTAGACGACCCCTATCTGTATCTGGCTGGAGATGAAAGTCATAAATGTGAATTGATTGAAGAGATGAATCAGGTCTGGCGCCGTCCTGACAGTCTCATAGACACACCCATGCACTATTGCCCGGGCTGCGGACATTCCGTTGCGCACCGCCTGCTCATGGAAGTTGTTGAGGAACTGGATATAGTCGAAAGAACAGTGGGCATAGCTCCCGTGGGCTGCGCTGTTTTTGCCTATAATTACCTGAATGTCGATATGCAGGAAGCTGCTCACGGCAGGGCTCCTGCTGTGGCAACCGGTATAAAAAGGGTTCTGCCTGACCGCATCCTGTTTACCTATCAGGGAGACGGTGACCTGGCGGCCATCGGAACTGCCGAGACCATCCATGCTGTGAACCGGGGTGAAAAAATGGTAATCATTTTCATTAATAACGGCATTTACGGTATGACCGGCGGGCAAATGGCGCCAACAACGCTGGAAGGTGCTAAAACCTCCACCACTATTTTTGGCCGGGACACCTCAGTGCATGGACATCCCTTGAGGATTGCGGAAATGATTGCACCGCTGCCCGGTGCCTATTATGTCACACGGCAGGCTGTGAACACTGCAAAGCATGTGCGTAAAACAAAAAAAGCCTTGCTGAACGCGTTTCAATATCAAATCGACGGTGCCAACGGTACCTGTTTTGTTGAGATCGTATCCAATTGCCCCTCAGGCTGGAAGATGACTCCCCTCGAATCCAATGAACTGCTCGAAGATGAGATTTTTCAATTCTATAAACTTGGCGATTTAAAATTACCGGGAAAGGAATAACACAATGACTGAAGAATTAATCATTGCCGGTTTCGGCGGACAGGGCGTATTGTCAATGGGAATGACACTCGCTTATGCAGGAATGATTGAAGACAACCAAATTGTGTGGATGCCCAGTTACGGACCTGAGATGCGCGGAGGAACCGCCAACTGTGTGGTGGTTATTTCGGATGATAAGATCAGTTCGCCCATCATCAACACTTTCGACACAGCGATTATCCTTAATCAGCCCTCCATGGACAAATTTGAAAGTGGCGTTAAACCCGGAGGTAATCTGCTCTACGAGGCAAACAATATCATCAATCCTCCTACCCGGGAAGATATCAGTATCTATGATATTCCGGCAAATCTCGAAGCCCTGAAACTTAATAATGCCAAGACGATGAATATGATCATGCTGGGGGCCTTTCTGGCGCTTAGGCCTGTAGTTACCATAGAATCCATTCTGGAAGCCCTGAAAAAAGTCCTGCCTGAAAGACATCATCATTTAATCCCCGTGAATGAACAGGCGCTGAGAAGGGGAATGGAACTCACCGGCCAAACCACAACGGTTTAGGAGAAAACATGTCTCAAAGAAAAGCCAAAGCGTTCAAGTCCATTGAAGAAATTCTGGAAGCGGCCATGCTTGACGAAAAAGATGCGGCTCAATTCTATCGCGATGCAGCCGACATGACTCCGGATACCGATTTAAAACAATTTCTGTTAAAGCTGGCTGAAATGGAAGTCGGCCATTTTCAGTCTCTGGAGAAAAAACTCGAAGATTGCCGTGCACAGAATTTTTGTGCCTGTGCAATTCTGGCTTCGTTCGATGAGATTTGAATCCCATGCCTGAAGAGCGTTAAGATTTACATTAGTATTCCGCTTGCTGACGGCAAACAACATAACCGAGCTTAAGGAGATTTGAGTTCTTCATATTAGCCATCAATCCTGGCAGTCTTTCAACTGAGATCGGGTATTTTTCAGATAACAGCCTTATCCGCGAGGTGCAGATCGATCACAGCGGGATTGATTTACCCGAAAATATTGTGGAACAGCTTGAATTACGCTCCACGTCACTTGCTTCCGTTCTGGGTGAAATCGACAGGCTTGATGCCGTCTGTGCCAGAGGCGGCCCTCTGAAACCAGTTGCCGGAGGAACCTACCGGATCACCGAACCCATGCTCCGGGCATATCGCAATGGAGAGTTTTCCAATCATGCTTCAAATCTCGGTGCACTCCTGGCTGACAAAGTGTGCGGGAGCTATAATGTCCCGGGATTTGTAGTTGACCCGGTGACCGTTGACGAATTCATCCCGGAAGCACGGATCTCGGGAGTACCGGGGATCGAACGCCGAAGTCGCAGCCACGCTTTGAATTTGCACTTTTGCGTACGCCGGGCAGCCACGGAACTCGGCCTGCCGCATGCTGCTTTTAAGTGTGTTGCAGCCCATCTGGGCAGCGGGTTCTCCATTGCGGCGCTTTCGGGCGGCCGCATCATTGATGTTAACGACGGGCTGCTGGGAATGGGACCTTTTTCGGTGCAAAGGGCCGGGGCACTGCCCCTGCAGGGTGTGCTTGATCTCGTCTTTAAAAACAAGCTCTCTGAATCCGAGCTCATCGAACTA
Source organism: Fidelibacterota bacterium (assembly GCA_024277615.1). Classification (GTDB taxonomy): domain Bacteria; phylum Fidelibacterota; class Marinisomatia; order SCGC-AAA003-L08; family JACNLC01; genus JAADGM01. The sequence goes on from JAJRUW010000079.1 coordinate 13,703, forward strand.
TTTTCCGGGAATTCCGGCTTGAAAGGATATCTGTGTACAGCCGATTTCAAACAGATCGAAAAGCTGCTTGTAAATGATAAACATGCCGCCGACATTTATCGGGCCATGATCTATCAGATCGTCAAGGAAATCGGGGCGATGTATGCAGTGCTCGAGGGCCGGGCCGACTGCCTTGTCATCACGGGCGGACTGGCCAATTCTCCCCGATTGATCTCCGCAATCAAAGACCGGACAGCTTTCATACCGATAGTCAGGGTCTATAACGGTTCTTTTGAGTTGGAAGCTCTGGCAGCCGGTGCCGTGAGAGTACTGAACAAAGAAGAAAGGGTGCTGGAATACGCATGATACGCACCTTTGACCGGCTCTATTCTCTGCTTGACAAACTGCCGACCGTGGGAGTGACTGTGATGAACCCCCGGCAGAGGTCAGTCCTTGAGGCTTTGGACACTGCTGAAAAACGCGGCTGGATTGAGCCCACTATCATTCAAAACGATGATCCCGTCAAAGCTGCGGCAGAGGGGGTTGCGCAAGTGAGAGAAATGGACGGACAGTTGCTGATGAAGGGCGACCTGCCCACAGCCGAAGTGCTCAGGGCGGTCCTGCATAAGTCAAACGGATTGCGAATACGCCGCAAACTGTCTCACATTGCTGTAGTGGAATCTGCGGAATATGACCGGTTGATGCTCATGACGGACGGCGGTGTAAATCCGCTGCAGACAACTGAAATAATGCAGGCTATGGTACTCAATGCAGTTGACTTTGCACACTGTCTTGAAATCGAACATCCCAATGTAGCCATGCTTGCGATAGTGGAAAAAGTATCAGAAGCTGTCCCGGAAACATTGATGGCCCGGCAGCTGACCGGGCATTTCAGTCGTCGGACCGATTTCACTATCGAAGGTCCCATTGCCCTGGATGTCTGCAGTTCGGCCAGGGCTGCGAGGAAGAAAAATATAACTTCGATTATCGCCGGTAAAACAGATATTTTCGTCGGACCCAATATCACAACCATCAATTTTATCGTCAAAACACTCAGCCTCTTCGCGCATGCGAAAACGGCAGGAATTGTGGTGGGGGCGGAAGTTCCCATTATACTGCTGTCGCGTTCGGACACGATGGAGTCGAAATTAAATTCAATTGCTATTGGTATCATTGCTATGAAAGGAATGCAGAAATGGACATAAAAGGAAAAAAGATTTTAATGTTAGGCGGATGGGGATTAGTGGGCACCGCCACCCTTCGCAAACTGGTCAATTACGGCCCAAAAGAAATTGTCATCTTATCGCTCAAGGAGGCTGAGGCCCGGGAGGCCTGTGCAAGAATTGCCTCCGAATCGAATGCTGTGCGGCTGATTCCCGAATGGGGGAATATTTTCGTGAATGAAAAATTGAAAGATCTCCCCAGGGATGAGATCATCTACAACCCCGAACACAGGGCTTTACTGCTGAAGGATGTCATGGAGCAGATGGATGACGAAACCCTGCATTCCTCCTGGCTCTACAAAGTCATTTCAAAGCATAAACCCAATATTATTATCGATTCTGTGAACTCGGCAACCGGTCTTGCCTATCAGGATATTTTTACGGGCTACTACAATATCAAACAGGAACTTTCAGAGGCCAAAGCCAAAAATGAGCTGACTTCAAAGCTGCTGGTGGAGATTGATAAAATTCTTGCCACACAGTATATTCCCCAGATCATCCGCCACATTCAAATTCTGCATGCCGCCATGCTGGAAAACAAAACCGGTATCTATCTCAAAATCGGAACCACCGGGACGGGAGGTATGGGTTTAAACATTCCCTATACTCACAGTGAAGAGCGCCCTTCCAGGGTGCTGATGAGTAAAACATCTCTGGCAGGTGCTCATACGATGCTGCTGTTCCTCATGTCCCGCACACCGGGAGGTCCCCTGTGCAAAGAGATTAAACCGGCCGCGGCAATCGCCTGGAAAGGTATCGGTTACGGCGAGATTCGCAAGCACGGCAAACCCATTGAAATATTCGACTGTAAGCCGGAAAACGCCTTTGAACTGGGCGGTAATTACGACTTTGCGGGGAATGGAAAGTGGGAAGACCTGAAGGATACACTGAAATCGGTCTATATCGACACCGGTGAAAACGGGATCTTTTCCCGCGGGGAGTTTGAAACCATAACCGCTTTTGGTCAAATGGAATTTGTTACACCGGAAGAAATCGCAAACAATCTCATAATGGAGATCACGGGAGACAGCTCAGGTCACGATGTGATCAACGCCCTGGAGAACTCGGTAATGGGACCCACTTATCGCGCAGGCTATATGCGTTATCAGGCCATTTCCGAGATGTCCAAACTTGAGGATAAATTCAAAAACGAGAGTGTGGCTTTCGAGATTCTGGGACCCCCACGCCTGTCAAAACTGCTGTTTGAAGCCCAGATCCTGAAAAAAACCTGCGGCACTTTACAATCCGTTTTGGACAGATCTGCAGCGGAACTTACAGATCTTGCCGATGAATATATTTGTAGTGACCGCACTGTCCGCAGTGAGGCGATCTCGGTTGGTATTCCCATTTTGTTGCGAGATGGCAGAAAATTACTCCGGGGTCCCAATGTGGTCATCCCGGTGCAACTCAGCCAGGCTGCCGTCTCGGTGAATGATCAGTTGATCGACACCTGGGCAACCGCCGGATGGGTGGATCTGCGGGAGCAAAACCTGCGGCTCTGGCAGTCACGGATCAGAAAAATCATGGACTATATCAAAGCCCTGCCCGTTGGGGATACGTCATCGCGGTACAGTCACGGCATTCAGTACTGGGAAATCGATGAACCTATGAATATCGGTAAACTGGCCGCCTGGATCTTTATCAATGAGGATCGGGGAGTCCGGATAAAGCGTTAAATGCAGCCACAGGTAAAACTCACCGCTATCAAAGCTTTCAGGGCCGGTCGGAAAATTCAGGGCTTTTTCCTGTGCCGGGAGAAAAACCTCAGACGCACTAGGGCAGGGGAACTCTATCTTGACCTCCTGCTCCAGGATGACACCGGAGTGATCCCGGCTAAAATATGGGAATCGGTAGATGATTTCAAAGACCGTTTCAAATCCGGAGACCCCCTGGCAGTCAAAGGAATTCCCTCGGAATATAACGGTGAACTTCAACTCACAATTACGCAGGTTAATATTGCGGATGCCGAACGCTATAAAGCTTACGGGTTTGCGCCCGAAAAACTTGTGCCGACCATTTCGGAGTCCATACCGGAACTGTTTGACCGGCTAAGGGAACTCGGCGACAAAATCGGCAATGCTTCCCTTAAAAAACTGGTCAGGAAGCTTTTTAAAGAGTATGCAGGGCCCCTTCAGGTCATGCCGGCATCGGTTGATCATCATCATCCCGTGAGGGGTGGATTTCTAAAACATCTTGTCTCTACCGGCACACTCGCCGTGAGCATCTGTGATTATTACACGGACCTTGACAGGGACCTGGTATTAGCGGGCATTCTCCTGCATGACATGGGCAAACTCAAAAGCATGCAGGGTGAACTGGAGGCTGAATATTCCGATGAAGGCCGTCTCGCCGGACATATCCTGCTGGGACGGGATCTGGTTTATCAGGCAATCGCTGAAATGCGGAAATTCCCTGAACTACTGAAGCAAAAACTTCTGCATATAATCTCATCTCACCAGGGCTATCCGTCAAAGGGTTCCCCGGTTGTCCCCAAATTTCCCGAAGCCCTGTTGGTGTATTACTTAGATGAGTTGGACACCCGGCTGGATATTATGGAGCGAGCCATCCGCCAGGATTCAAATACCGGAAACTGGACTGACAAGCGGAATCACTTTTTCACCGAACTGTTTAAAAAATGAATCCGGTACAGAGAAATTTTGGGATGAAAAATTGTCCTGATTTTGCCTTAAATTAGTGCCGCGAAAAAATAAGGAAAGAAAACACAATGCAACCTCGAAAATCAACCCTAATGATCATGGTCTTACTGGCAGCAATGACGAGATTTATTCCGCATCCGCCTAATTTCACGGCTCTCATCGCCATAGGCCTCTTTGGAGGGGCCTATCTCACAGACAAAAGGATAGCCCTCATCGTTCCCCTGGCGGCAATGTTCATATCCGACCTCTTTTTAGGACTGCACAATACGCTGATCTGGGTTTATCTTTCTCTGCTGCTGGTAGTATTCATGGGCTTCAACCTGCGCGGGAAGATCAAAATCGTCCCTGTCCTCGTTGCGAATCTGGGAGGAGCAGCCCTTTTCTTCCTGCTGACCAATTTTGGCGTATGGATTACAGGAGGTGGTTATCATCATCCCCTGACTGCAACCGGCTTGCTGGCGGTTTATGCTGATGGAATTCCGTTTTTCGGGAATATGCTGGCCGGCAGCCTGTTATATTCGGTACTTCTGTTTGGTATTTTTGAGATAGCAGCACAGAAATTTCCCGTTCTGCAGCCCGCTCAAAACCGGGAATGATGCCTTTGGCGGAGCAAAGTTTTAAGGGGCACGGATCAATGATCTTTCGTGCCTCTTTTCTTTTGGCGGTGTTATTGTCCGTCAGCAGGATGCAGGAGCTTTTCCCCCCTCTGTCCCTGACACCGGATCAGACGGGTGAATCGACTTTCTTCTTTGCAGCATCAAATCCGCTGATACTTGCTGACCTGCAGGATGGGCCTCTGCAGTTTGACGGCAGCCTGAATCTTCCCCTGGGTTCCTTCATTATTCGCCCCAATCCACTTCAGACACCGCCGGACAGCCTGGCCAACCGCACTTTCTTTGACTACTCCCAGGGCGACTACGGATATCACGATATCACCTTGGGCAACGAGGCAACTATCGCCAACGGCGGCCGTTTGTATCTAATCGGTGCAGGGAGGTCATTTTCGGGTCAGTTTGGGAATCTCGGACCGGAAAATTCCAACAGAAATACGGTTCTGCAGAATTATCAGTTGCGCTATGAGGGTTCGGATTCCGGATTGGTTCTGGGTTTACAATACCATTTTGAAAACACAGGGCTCCCCGTCACTGCCGGGGGTTATGAAAATCGCAGGGAAGAATCATTTCACTTCGGTGGTGTTTATGAACGGAGGGTAGGGCAAACCGAGCTGACACTACAGTCTGCTTATCAATCCGGCAGATATTCAGCCTATGCCCTGCAGTTCGATGCTTTTACACTCTGGAACCGTCTGAAACTGAAGCGTGTAATCCGGGCTGATTTCAGTGGTTATTTCGATTTGCGGCGTAAATCAATGCGGCTTCAGTTTCCCCAAACTCAACAGTATGGCAACCGGTTTACCCTGCTGAATACAGGTATCAGCTGGAGAGTTCTGCCATTTGAAGCAAGTCTCGGTACCGCTTTCATTGCCAAGACATTTTATCTCACCGGGGAAGTGAAATGGGAACGGCCGAATTTCACCTTAAGTGTGAGACGCTTTGTTGAAAACAATCTGTCAGCCGATAGTATCCTTGCACTCCAAAATAACCCTTATTGTACGAGTGAGCTTACAATGCAGATGCAGGCATCGGGCATATCAGGTAAACTGCGCCTGGGGCAGTTGGACTGGAAAAACGAGCAGCTTCCACTACTGCGCTACGACATTGGATATGACCGGGGCTGGTTCCACCTTAATTTTACCGGCAGTTACATTGGCTCGGACTCGGCCCTCTTTGATTATCGTTTTGGTACAGTTATACGTCTTGACCCGACTATTCCCGGTAAACGCTATCATCCTTTTCTGGAAGTGTATCAAAGCTATACCCATTTCACAGGTTCTCTGGTTCCGGATCTGACGACGGTAAGGGCCTTTGAACCCTTTTCGGGCGCATATTTCACTACCAACGATATTAGCTTACAAATCGGATTCGATATCCGCAATTTCCGTTTTACCTATCACATGGATCATCTGCTTCCCGAAGGGCTCAGCTATTCACTCAATCTCCTGACAGTTGAGCAGCTGAACTATTTTCAGGTTTTGTGGATTTTCGAAAATTGAGATTGCATGAGCTCCAACTGACCCCGGTGGTATGAGTTCAACCCTCACTTTGCTCCATAAAGCCGGTTTTCGATTTGCCTTTGACCCGGATTCCTGTAAGGAGTGTCCCGGTAACTGCTGCCGCGGTGTTTCCGGATATGTGTGGGTTACCGATACAGAAATTCGTAATCTTGCAAATTTTCTGAAGATGAATACTATAGATTTCAGGCAGCGGTATGTCCGCAAAATTGACAACCGGTATTCTCTGAAAGAAAGCTGGACAGGTACGGACTATCCCTGCATATTCTTTGATGCCGAAGCCAGGGGCTGCAGTGTTTATCAGGCCAGACCGAAGCAGTGCCGCACCTATCCCTTCTGGGAAGAAAACAGGGGTCTGACCGGTGACCTCACACATGATTGCCCCGGCATCCGCAACAGCTCCGATTTTTCAGGGGATAAAGCCCAGCATCACCGATAAAGTAGGGGATGTATGGGTCGGTTCACTAAAACCTACCCTGCCCAAGGATCACTGAAATCCAGCCGATGATATCAGAAACATCCACAACACCGTCCTGGTTGAAATCAGACC
>JAJRUW010000080.1 GCA_024277615.1 Fidelibacterota bacterium
AATCCCGCTCCTGTGGAGCTTCGGCTTGTGGTAGCTTCTGTTACTACAAAAGTTTCGTCCCTACGGGACTTTGCCTCCATCAGGTTTGCAGATATCTCGACCCTGCGGGATTTTATGGTGGTTTTAATCATCAAATTAACATCTGCTCATTAGGAGCAACATTTTTGTAGAACTACAATTGCATATCATTGACCAGCTCCGGAGGAGCGATACTTTTATCTGTACCGACTTTGACCGGACTCAATATTGTGAGAGCAAAGGAACTTTCAATTGCACCTGCGGCCGGAAACCCATTTAAAACAGGGGTTCAATTACCCAATCTGATCATTTGCTGTTTCAGCGGTTATCATTGAAACATATTCTAAATCCGGTAATAACCTGTCCGAGTCCGGGAAGAAAGCAAACAGTCTTTGGTTAGCTTAAATTTATTTTGGACAGCTGTGAGCCGAATCGAAGCCATAACCAAGTATGAATTTTACTACGCCTGGTGACATATCACAGCCTCTCCCTCTAATCTCCTAGTTTTTTTTTGAGGGAATTCAAATCGGCCAGGTGAGCTCGTACTTCAAGATCCACTGTTTGGTCTGTATTTTTACGTGAGAGAACTTTCATCGTGGAATAAATCACATCCAGCAAATGGCTTTGATAGTGGGGAATCTTCACAACCACCTTCTTCTGACCCTGATGCATTGCATCTAAGATCGCCTGCTGCAAATGGTCCAGTTTCAATTGTCTCAGCGCAGAGATAAAAATCGCTCCGGGAAAATCCCTTTCCAGCGAAGCCAGGAGAGCAGGATCTGCCACCCGGTCCAATTTATTCAGTACGATCAATGAGGGAATCTCGTCGAGGTCTAATTGTATTAGCACATCTGTAATTGTTTGATAATGGATATGGATTTGACTACTGGAAGCATCCATAACTTTCAGGATCAAATCGGAGTCTGCAGCCTCCCGCAGTGTCGAACGAAAAGAGGCCACCAGATTGTGGGGCAGCTTACGGATGAAGCCCACTGTATCACTCAGCAGGAATTGTTCACCCTCCAACTCGACTTTTCGTACGGTTGTGTCCAGCGTAGCGAACAGCTGGTCCTGTATATGAACATTTGCCCCGCTCAGAGCCCGCATCACCGTAGATTTGCCCGCATTGGTGTAACCGACTAGAGACACTCTGAATTGGTCCCTGCGATGCTGACTTTGTGTGATACGCTGTTTCTCAATACCGGCCAGATCTTTTTTAAGGTGCGAAATCCGATTTTGGATCAGCCTGCGGTCAACCTCAATTTGAGATTCCCCGGCTCCGGCTCTGGTACCGACCCCTCCCATCTGTCGCTCGAGATGGGTCCACATACGCGTGAGTCTGGGCAGGCTGTATTGCAGCCTGGCAAGTTCAACCTGAGTCCTGGCTTCGCGGGTTTGGGCATGTTTACGGAAAATATCCAGGATCAGACCGGTTCTGTCCATAATTTTAAGTTCTTCTCCGGCCAGCCGCTGGAGGTTTTTCATTTGCGCGGGCGAGATTTCATCATTTAAAATGATCAGCGAGCACCCCAGAGCCCCGGCTTGCCGGACCGTCTCATCGGCTTTTCCCTTACCCATGAAGGTAGCCGGATCGATACCGGGTCGTTTTTGAGTTACGCGGTCCGCAACTTCAGCGCCGGCTGTATCGGCCAGCAGTGCCAATTCGTCCAGCTGATCGTCAATCATCGAAGCCGGAACACCGGGCAGGATCAATCCGACTAGAAGTGCTTTTTCTTTATTGTCCACTGCTGCGCGTCCCATATACGTTTGCCAGATACATTTCAAACAGGGTCAGAATTGCCAGAGCAATCAGAAACCAATACCACAACTCGGTTCCGTGCCTTGCATTTTCCATGGCAGAGGCCAGAGCTCTGTAGTCCTCAATAATCACCGTATCATCTGTGATAGCGCTACGGATCTGCTCATCCGTAAGCGTTTTAGATGATAGTTCGACGGGAGGCGGGTTTACTGCAAGTTCGGTCAGCACTTTTTGTCCTGAGAGCAGAGAGATGAAGCCGATTTGCGGTATGTTTTTCAACTTTATCTTCCGGTCTGAGTCCGCATTCAGCAACATGGAAGTACCATCAGGCATTAGAAGCGTAAGTTTGTTTTTCAAATCCTGTACATTGAGGTCATAGCTCCAGTTCTGATCCGTTGTGAGCGAGCCGGAATGTGAGGAGTTTGTACCCCAGTAAAGCAGGAGGTTCCAAAAAGGAATAAAGGAGCCCTTCAGGGGAAAGTTCGACCATTTTAAATCCGGAGCAAAGGCAAATATATCTACAACACCATCGGAATAGGACCGGCGGTTCCAGATGCTTTGATCGTTTTTCAGACGGACTACCGCATGCTTCCTGTCATTTAGCCGGATGAAACGGAAAAAACGTATAGCCCCGGTTTTCTCAGCGCCGTCGGTGAGGGCTTTGGCAGCACTACCCGATACTGTTTTTTCATCAATTATCTGAAAGGCATCCCCGGGTAAAGTAACCTGTCCCGTCCCGACAGTTGAGATATTGAGAAAATCAAGGGGCAGCAGCATTTTCTGATCGCTCCCGGGGAACAGGATCAAGTGTCCGCCAGCCTTTAAAAATGCTTTCAACTTATCCTGCACACCCGGTGATACGCTGGCAATTCCCTGTAAAATGACGACATCCGTACGGCGCAGATCGAGAGTCGGTAAGACCGTTTCCGTATTGACACTAATATCGAGCAAACGGGCATCTTTGTTCAAAGCCTTCAGCGCATTTTCGACAAACAGGGCATCCTCTGCCTTATGACTGATGAGTTGAACGGTTAACTGATCCGGCAAATTTACATGAAAATAGTAAGTATTGTCCTCCTCACGATTATCATTCTGCAGCACTACTTTTCCCCGTATCCGTCCCGTATCATGAAAAGCGGTAAGGAAAGAATAACTTCTTTTTTGACCGGCCTTAATTGATATGATCTGCTGACCCACATTGATATCATTGATGATCATTTGCATCAGGGCATTCTCAACATCCTGCTTACCCGTATTCAGGACTTCAACTGCGATCTCAACCGGAATATTGGTCAGAGGGATTTCCGTGAGCAACTTAACATCCGAGATGGCCAGATTTGATTCCAACTCCGGCAATTTGCTGAAATACACATTCCACTCTCCAAGGTCGAGACTATCTGCAAAGCTGCTTTCAAAATTCACCGCCTGGGCATCCGATAGAACATAGAGTTCCAAATTTGCATAATCCCTTTGCAGCGTTTTCTGAACAGCTCGAAACCGTTCGAAAAAATTACCTGTACCGGCTGCAATTTTCAGGAAATCATCATTGCGGCGGAAATCCCCGACTCTCCCGTGATAGCGTTCACCGCCGGTCAGTGATGAAATACAAATGGTCACATTTTCATCCAGACGGGACAAAATACTTTTTAGTGCTTTTCGGTCTATATCTTGACGTGAGATAAATTCCGCATCTCCATAATTAGAAAATGTGTCATCTATCACAATTGCAACAAAGGTCGATGAAGGATCATCGATCCAGTTAAAAACACCTTTCAGGACCGGGCGGCTGAGCATCATGACAATGGCCAGTATCATTAGAGTTCGTATGATGAGCAGCAGAATCTGCAGGATTTTTAATTTGCGTATTGAATCGTGTTCCAACTTCTTCAGGAAACGAATCGAGCTGAATTCCACAGTTTTGATATTTCTGCGGTTTAACAGATGCAGGATCAGGGGAATGCTCATAAGGGGTATAGCCCATAGGAACAGAGGTGATAGAAAACTCAAAGAATTAACCTCCTAATAATTGGATAATAAGCGCAGAAATTATGGGAATCGTCAAATTGTCGTCCAGAAAATCGAGAGGTATGAGCTCGATGATCGCTGCCACCAGGGCTGCAATCAATCCCACAACCAGGTTCAAATCAGGAATCAACAGCACAACAACGAAACTGACAACGATGAATGCCAGAGTACCTTCAAGTGACTTTCCCCAGATACGGGTTTTACCGAATTTTTCACCCACGATGGCAGCGAAAGCATCCCCGATACTCATGAACAGCAGCCCCGTCCCGGCTGCCACAGGATCAAATACAAGTACACAAAATGCAGCTGAGATAAATACATAGGATGCACCGGTTAGTCCTTTCATCTCATAGGGTCGGGCCACATAACCAAAGAGTGATTTGAAAACCGCATCAAAAAAACCGACCTGAAATCTCAGCAGATCCATGGCCGGCAGCAGAACTCCCAGAGTGATGTAGCCCGGCAGGACTATTGAATCAGGGAGTGTAAGAGCGCCAACCCCTAAAACAGCAGAAATCAGGTGAATGATCTTACGGAAGAATTCACGTCGATAGATATTAATATCACGCATTCAGCAATTCCCTGTGTCTTTGTGTGAGATTATCGGCTCCGAAAAACCCGGAACCGGCAATTGCAATATCGATTCCGGTTTTATAAACCTGTCGGATTGTGCGCAGGTTCACGCCTCCGTCCACACCGATTAAAAAGGGGCGTCCGGCCCGTAGAGTAACTATTTTCCGCATACTTGCCAGGGTCTCTGGAATAAAAGCCTGGCCGCCAAATCCGGGATAAACCGACATTACCAAAACATAGTCCAGCAGATCAAGATAAGGTGTCAGAACTTCCGGGTCAGTATCCGGCTTCAAAGACAGCCCCGCCCTGACTCCCATTTTTCTCAGTCTTTGCAGATTACCCTCAATATCAGACGATGCTTCACAGTGGAAAATGACTGTGTCTGACCCGGCTTTAATGAACTGATCGAAGTAGTCAGAGGGATCCTCAATCATGAGGTGACACTCGAGGTGACATTCCGAGAGTTCATCAATAGCCTTGACTATAACAGGTCCAAATGTGATATTGGGCACAAATCTTCCATCCATTATATCCAGATGAAGTCGTGTTATCCCTGCGGCCTCAACCCGCTTTATCTCACGCTTGAGATTGGTAAAATCTGCAGCGAGGATTGAGGGGGAGATAATTCTATTGTTTTGCATAATAAATCAGAAGATACTATTTTTATTTGTCCGGTGGCACATCATTTCAATTTATCCGTACTCACTACCAGGTCAATCCGGGCCGGAATGGAAAGTTTCATGCCCGCCGTGAGACTCTGGTCTATGACAGTGTTGGGAATGAGTGAAGGATGATATTCTCTGGTGACATCCCCCGGACGCAAGCCGGCATCCGATATGGCGGACAGGGCCTTTGAAAGGCTTAGATTGACCAGGTCCGGTACCCGAAAGATATCCGGAGGCGGGCCTTTACTCACCATAAAAGTCAACTTTGCCCCGGCGTTTACCAGTTGGCCGCTGCGCGGTGACTGATAAGTGATGGAGCCCTCAGCAAAATCTGCGTTATATTCTTCCATCACTGTGTCCAGTTCCAGTCCGAGAGCCCGCATTTTCAACAGCGCACTTCTCAGGGATACTGAAACAAAGTCAGGGATAACCAACTCTTTTTTTTCTCCGGCTACGGTGAGTTTCACCGTCCTTCCTTCTTTCACTTTTATAAAGGGTGCCGGAGACATATTTAAAATTGTACCCGGCGTCTCCCCCGGCGTATAATCCTTTTTGATAATTTCGGACGGGAAACCGAGATCACCTAATTCCCTTTCTGCCGTTTCAAGATATTTTCCACGCAGATCGGGTAAATAATGTTCGTTATTATAACCAACATACAGCGGTAACAACACCGATTCTATCAGAAACAGACCGGCGGCCGTCAGCACACTGAAGGCAATAAAATATTTAATGATCCTGATTATCATTCTTTTCTCAATCGAACCGCAAACCCACCGTCAATTTTATGCCGGGGCGGAAATGTAAATAAAGCACCTTTTGCATCACAGAATTGTTCAGCAATAAACGACCCGGCCGGTTCAAGCCGATAATTTTTGTTTTCAGCCAGAAACCGCTCAATGACCAGCCAGTTCTCTTCGGGTTCCAGGGTACAGGTACTGTAAACGACTACTCCACCCGGGTTTACATATTTTGACGCATTTCGAAGAATATTCAATTGCAGACGGGACAGCTCCTCAATTTGTTCGGTACTGCGGCGCCAGCGAAGATCGGAACGTTTAGCCATGACACCGGTGCCACTGCAGGGTACATCCAGCAGCAGCTTATCAGTACCGGCGATTGCTTCTATTTCAATATCTTTTTGTTCGATGCTCAAATTGCCAAGTCCTAACCTTTTGACCGCTACAGCAACTTTTGACAATCTTTCAAGATCATTATCGTAGGCCCTGATGCTGCCGGTGTTACCCAGGCACTCGGCAATATATGCAGCTTTCCCTCCCGGCGCCGAGCACCCATCGGTAATGGACTCATTTACTTGCGGTTGCAGCAGCTTAACAACCAAACCGGCAGCAGGATCCTGCACACTCAACGCTCCGCTTTTGAACATTGTACTGTTCAGAAATCTGGAGACTTCCTTAACTCTGTAAAAACAGTCGAGTTCCGGAAACCGTTCGAATTCGAGCTGATTGGCGTTACAATAGGCTTCAAAATCTTCGGGTTTCAGCCGAAGTGCATTGACTCTCAAATAAATACCGGGGACTGAGTTGTTCCAATTGGCCAGAGCAATCGCCTCATCTAAAGACCACTGTTGCTGCCATTTGTGCATTATCCAAAGTGGATGACTTAACCAGGCGGAATATTCTTCCAACTCTGTCTTTTCGGGTGCATCAAAAGATGAGCGTAGATAATTTCTTAAAACACCGTTGACCATTTTACCGGCTGCCGGGTTAATTTCTTTTGCCAGATCGACTGCAGTAGAAACCGCTGCGTAATCCGGAACACGATCCTGAAAAGAAATCTGATAGGCGGCAGAACGAAGCAGCATCTTCAGCTCAGGTTTGAGTTTCTTGTAATTTCCCCGATAGATTTTTCCCAGTACAAGGTCCAAACGCCTCTGCATGCGGATCACACCATTCACAAGATCGGTGATGAAACGCCTGTCCCGGTCTGTGAGAGATTTTTCGGCCAAGCGATGGTTTAGCTCTGTTGAAATTCTTTCTTTTTTATCTGCCCAGGCAGAGAGAATCGATATGGCCAGACGCCTTGCCCCGAGTTGAGCGCTATTCAAATTTTGCGTCCTGCCTGAATTTATGACCTTTGAGAAACTCGCCGACGGGCAGCCGCTTTTTACCTTCTAATTGGATGGAGTTTATTTCAAGTATGCCTTTACCTGTTTCTATGTAGATTGCATTATTGTCTTCTTTAATACTTCCAATATCTTGACTCTCAATCATTTCATCCGCTACCCTGGAATCAAATAATTTAACTCGTTTCCCCTGATAAAAAGTATATGCACCGGGTCCCGGTGAGAAAGCCCTGATCTGATTATGAATGGACAGGGCCGATGAGTGCCAGTTAATCCTGAGATCAGCAGCAGTTATTTTGGGAGCCGGGCAAGCCAGACTGTCATCCTGTGGCAGGGGATTGGCCGTTTCACTTTCCAGCAGGTCCAATACTTGCAAAACGGCTTGCGCTCCCATAGACGCCAGTGCTCCAAAGACTTCTCCTGCGGTAATGACCGGCGTTAGTTCCAGGGTTTTCTGCAATAAAATATTACCTGTATCGACAGTTTTATCAATTTGGAAAACGGTAACACCGGTCCGGGTCTCGTTGTTCAGCAAAGCCCGCTGTACAGGGGCAGCACCGCGATATCTGGGCAGCAGAGAAGCATGCAGATTAATGGTCCCAAGGGGTGGAATACTGAACAGAGACCTTGGAAGAATTCTGAATGCAACCACCACAAAAATATCCGCGAAGCAGTCTCTGATCAGAGATTGGAACTCAGGCTCACGCAGAATCTCAGGCTGTAAAACGGGATAGCCCAGTTCCACGGCGAGTTTATTCACCGGGGATAACCTCATTTTCAGGTTCCTGCCGGAAGGTTTGGGAGGAACGGTAACTACGCTAACAATCTGATGAGAGGACTTATCCAGTGCTTTCAGAGTTTCGCAGGCAAAATCAGCCGTTCCCATGAAAACTATCCGCATTTTTTCACCTTTCCCTGATTATTGTAATCTCGCACCCGACGGTCAAGCCAAATGCCCGTGCAAGGTTGCCTTCTCTTAATCCGAGCTCCAGAAATCCTGCACTACCCCAGTATGCCAGGGCGGAGTGCAGTGTGACATCTGCATAAGTTCGGGAAATTCCTGCGATTTGAAGACTCTGCCCCGCTCGGATGCGGCAGCTTCCACAGTCCCTAAGCTCTGCTCTGGTCAAATTTGTGATCAAATTGCCAAAACCGTCAACATAAATAACTTCGGCTTTTATCTTTTTACCGTGCAACTCAGGCCGGGGGATCTGCAAACTGACGCAGTCGTCCGCCTCAGGGCCGAACGCGGATGCAGCCGCTCCAAGAGACAGTTGCGCTGCAACAGGAGCAAAAATATCCCGTCCGTGAAAAGTTGCGCTGCCGTCTCTTTCAGCGCCATGCGGATGTCTGATTGAATATACGGAGACCGGATTTTCCGCTTCCTCACCACGATTCAGGAGAAAGCTAAAGATGCCATTGTCCGGCCCCACAAAAAGATGTCGAGCCCTGTTCAGTATTAATGCACGCCTGTCGGACCCGACACCGGGGTCAACTACACAGAGATGAATTGTTCCCGGAGGAAAGGCCTGCCAGGCAGAAAAAATTAAAAAAGCTCCCTGACGAATATCATGGGCTGTAAAGGAATGGGTTATATCAACCAGTGTCACGCCCGGATTAATACTGAGAATTTTACCCTTCATCTGCCCCACATAAGAATCACTGATCCCGAAATCAGTCAGCAAGGTGATAATGGGTTTTGGGTCAATTGTCAAAGTTGGGTCCTGTTAACCATGAACAGATATAAACTTCTGTGGCTTTTTCGAAAATGAAAAAGTGTATCGATCTCTGTCTATAAAACGATCTCTTTAGAGGGCTTACCTGACGTTGAGATTTCCTTGAGGGCTTTTTTCACGAACATTTTGTTAGCCGGAGAAAGTCTGTCTGTAAAGAAGATGCCCTTCAAATGATCTTTTTCATGCTGGATCACCCTGGCCAGCATTCCGCTAAACTCAGCTGTACACTCTTTACCCGAAATATCCTGGTACTTCAGGGAAATGACATCGGGTCTGGTCACGGGCGCTCTGATATCCGGTACACTAAGACAGCCTTCTTCCATTGTCGCAGAACCCGTTGCGGACAGGATTTCACTGTTGATAAAAACCAATGGCCCGGAATCTTCCTCGTCTTCAAGGTCTGCAATTTCGACAATGAACAGATCCTCATTCACGGATACTTGATTCGCAGCCAGACCGATACCCCCTTTTTCGGCCATTGTATCAAACATATCATCAACCAATTCCCGTATGGGCGTAAAATCCGAGACGGGGCTTACCTGTTCCCGCAAAAGGGGATTCCCATAAGTGATAACCGGTAGAACCACCGCTAATTACTTTCGGGATTTTCCGGAGCAGAGTCTGCGAGCCCGGCGATGTAAGTTCGGGCTACGGTCAATTTGATATTCCCGCCGACATCTACAATGACCTTCTGATTTTCTTTCCCCTGGAACCCGGCAATCTTTCCATAGACGCCACCCCGTGTGAGCACACTGTCACCCTTTTTCAGAGCTTTGAGTTGTTCAACATGGGCTTTTCTCTGTTTGGACTGTGGCCTCCAGATCAGCAGATAAAAAATAGCCACGATTGCAAGAATCGGAATGAACCCTGCAAAGCCGGCCGAAGGTGCAGTCTCACCTGTAGCAAATAAAAACTCCAATTCGTACCTCCTAAATTAAAGGCAAAATTACTATTGCTCTGTGGGCTTTCTCCAAGTGCTATGAAGGATTTTCCAATTTAAATTGCACCTTAAGCCAGGATTTGCAGGGGTTGAATAAATATTGCCCTGTGCCCTGAAACAATAATAAATTCTGTGCATCAAAGTATAATGACAGTTACCAATATATTTTTTCCAGTCAAT
>JAJRUW010000081.1 GCA_024277615.1 Fidelibacterota bacterium
CAGGTTATGCAGTTTCTGGAGGGAAAGGCCGTTGACCAGGGGGCAAGCGGGTATGATTACCTCTATGGCGCGGGCAGATTGAATCTGGGGGCCGCGCCTGATGTGCAGCGGGCATCGCCATTTTTGTTGCTTCTGCTGAGGAAATGAGTAACTGAATATGGAGGGGCGGGTTGAAGACTACTTTTTTGGAAGAATTCAGTGCATTGCTACAGTTAATGCAATACGAAAAAGATAGTGATCGATCCGTAGATTGGGAAAGCAAATTATTCAATAGAAGGCAGAATGGAAATGGGAAGGCAAATAAAAATGCCCGAGGGCGCACATCATGTTGTAATTTCTACCTCCAGCGAAGGCGAAATCAGCATACTTGAGGTTATGCTGTCTCTCAGGCGTCAGTGGGTTTTGATCTGTTTGGTTACTCTGGTGGTTACGTTGTCGGTTCTGGCACTTGTAGTGATGATGCCCAAAGTGTACAGGGCGGAAGTGCTTCTCCTCACTCCGCAGCAGAGCGACGTTGCTCATTTTAATATTCCTGATCTGTTTGCCACATCAGAGCAGGAACTGTATATTTATTCGACCACCACGGAAGATCTGTATGCGGCCATGCTCAGAAATTTGCGCAGTAACTCTCTGAGGCATCAGTTTTTTTCAGAGCGTAATCTGTATGACCAGCTGAAAGAAACGGAAGGCGCGGGAAAGGGGGAGTATGGAACATTCCAGAAAAAGTTTAACGAACTGCTGCTGGTTAAGGACGGCGGTGCAAGAAACAGGGAGGATTTGGAATATGTTTCTGTTATTCTGGACGGTTCCCGGGCGGAGTTGATTGCGCAATGGATAAACGATTTTGTAGATTTCATCGACACGTATACCGTCCGGGAAGTTATCAACACCATTAATACAAAGATACGAGTTAAAAAAAGGGGGTTAAAGGAACGTATGGCCTCTTTAAGATTAACCGCCCGGCAGCAACGTGAAAATGATCTTGATCGCCTCGAGGCAGCTCTGGATATCGCCAGAAAGGTAGGGCTTGACACAGCTGTAGTGTCAAAAGATTCTGCGAATAATCCCCAGTCGGATAATAACGCTCTTGTGCAGGAGTATGGAAAAGGGGTGTTGATTCTTGAAGCTGAAATAGAGGCCCTGAAAAATCGCAAGAGTGATGATCCGTATATTTCCGGTTTGTATGAAGTAAAAGAACAGTTTATTTTTTTAAAAAATATTAAACCGCAGATGGACAATATGCACGCTGCCCGAATTGATCAGCCCGCCAGGAGAGTGGATATACCGGTTAAGCCTAGAATGAAGCTTATGGTCTTTATGGGGGGTGTTGTTGGCGTGATTATGGGGATCATGGTGGCATTGATTCGTTGTCTGTTTGCCAGGCAGTGCCAGGTCCTCGGCCAGGACAAAAGTCTGTGTTGAATTTTCTTTTGTTGAAAAAAATGTAATCGGTAATATACTATTCCTAGTTAACACTGGAAATTGTGGCAATTTAAGAAGGAACAGGATCTCTTCATATCCAGGAAGGCATATGGAAAAACAAAAACTATACGTGTTCTTTTGTTTGTTTGTGCTGTCTTGTATGTTGCTTCTATCAGGCGTCCCTAGCCAGGGAACAGCCCATGCTGGCAGAACAGCCGATGGCACCGGTGAAAAGCTGATTAATGTCAGTTCTCACGGGGAGCAGTTGCAGGATATTCTGGTTAAGATATCAAACCAGACAGGCTACCAGGTTGAAATCAGCGAGAGTTTGTTGGATTATAAGGTCACCGGCAGGTATGAAAACGTTGCACTTGATTCATTTTTGCGTCGCATATTTAAAGGCATGAATGTATTTCAGGTTATAGACAATGACAGCAGGACGGTTAAAATATATTCAAGCCTCAGGGGTGACGAGAAAACAGTGGTTCTCGCGCCGTATGCTGGGGCCAGGGGGTATGTTTTAGACGGTGAAAAGGATAAAACATTAGAAGATTTGCTTGAGGCTCGTGATACTTTCTACGAGCAGGTGGATGCCAGTACCATCCCCCTTGATGAAACGGGAATTACCCCGGGAGAACTCCAGAGGAAAAAAGAAGAGTATTACCAACGTGTCGACGTTGATTCGATACCGCTTGAGGCAAAAACGAATACGTCACCAGGAAGTTTACAGCAGGCTCGGGAAAAATATTTTCAGACGGCAGATGTGGATGCAATGCAGCTTGATCAGGATACTTCCCAATCTCTAGGGGAGTTGAAGGAGAAAAGAGATAAGTTCTATCAATCAGTTGATGCCGGTGATATACCACTGGAGAAGGGGTCGACGGTGACCCCGAACAGTTTGCGACGTGATCTGCCCGGGCAGGTTGAAAAATGATTGAAAAAAAATTGCATTAGTTTCATTATTGTAGTATAAAATATTTAGAATGTAGAATGAGGGTTAAGTAATTTGTTAAAGCAGCAGTTTGGGGAAAGACTGTAGGTATTGCTGCTAGAGTCAACTTTCAATCAAGTAGGAGTAGGATTATGAAAAACATGAAGGTAGTAATGGTGGTAATGTTTATGGCACTCTTTGTAGCATCGTCCGCAATGGCAGCAGTTGTTTACACAACAGCTACCGTAAACAGGACGGCAACAACCGCTAACGGGTCAACACAGCTTAAACTTACTGATACCGGTAGTAATTGGGCTGGCGGACAGTGGTTTACCTGCCCGACAGGTTCCGATGATCAGGCCCTTGCTACTGCTCTGACAGCAATGTCTTTGGGTAAGAATGTGCGTATCGGATTTGATGATACAGCCCCTACTGTATTGACGCAGATCGGTCTGCAGCTGTAATTTTTTGCTCATCATAGTCTCCGGGTAGTTTAGATTATTCTGAGGCACAACGAGTTAAAGGGAATTGTTATGCCGTTCGGTATAACAATTCCCTTTTTTTTGTTTCTTCCTTTCTCTCAGGTCGGTGGAGCTGTATCTGCATCCTTAGATGCGTTTCAATGGATTCTTCCTGCAGACATTAATTCGGAGAATAGAGCATTTGGCTTAAGGGATTAATTGTCGCTTTTACTGTATTCTGTTACAACTACCTCTCAGTTTATTATTTCCTGACCTTGTTTGAGCTGAAGCATCGTTTTTGATGCGATTTTTGACTAGAAACTTAACATTAAGGAATGCCAGGATGCGATCCCTATGCAGTGATTTTTTTAAAGGTAAGCGGATATTGATCACAGGAGTCTGCGGTACTGTCGGAAGCAAATTGTTTTCAATGCTTCTTGAAGAAGGATATAATCCTGCCGAAGTTGTTGGGTTGGACAACAACGAAAGTGGTCTTTTCTTTCTTGAGCAGGAATTTCTTGGTGATCCGCGTGCTCGTTGTTTTCTTGCTGATATACGTGATCGTGACAAGCTGCGTCGAAAAATGCAGGGCATTGACATTGTCTTTCACTCAGCAGCATTTAAACATGTCATCCTCTGTGAACGCTCCCCCTTTGAAGCAGTTCAAACGAATATTAACGGGGTGAATAATGTTATACATGCAGCCTGTGAAAACAACGTGCAGAATATAATTTTCACCAGTTCGGATAAGGCTGTTAATCCAACCAGCGTCATGGGGACCTCCAAGTTGATGGGGGAGCGCCTTATGACGGCGGCCAACGGAAACTTTCTGGGCAAAGGAACAATTTTTTCATCTACCCGGTTTGGCAATGTCTTGGGTTCCAGCGGTTCAGTCATCCCTATTTTCAGGCAACAGATTGCCAAAGGCGGTCCGGTGACTTTGACCCACCCGGAGATGACACGTTTTATTATGAGCATTAATCAGGCTGTACGCCTGGTGATTGATTCAGTAACACTTGCCAAAGGTGGTGAGGTTTTTATTACAAAAATGCCTGTCATTAGAATCGCCGACCTTGCAGAAGTGATGATCAATGAGTTGGCTCCCCAGTATGGTTTCAAGCCTGAGGACATAGGTATTGAAGAGATAGGTACCAAACCCGGGGAAAAATTGTATGAAGAGCTTATGAGTCATGAGGAAATGCGCCGTGCAGTTGAGTTGAAGAGTTATTTCAGTGTGTTGCCTGCCTTCAGGGGCATTTATCGGGAAATCGATTATGATTATACTGATGCTGTTACAGGTCAAGTCGATAATCCTTATAATTCTGCTAATGAACGACCCCTGAATCTTGAGGAATTGCGAGTTTTTCTGGTGGAAAATGATCTGCTGGTTACAGAGGAAGCCCAGATTCATCCGTCGAAAAGATATTGGCCCGGCGAGGAGAATTAATCATGCATGTTCTTATTCTCGGGGGCGATGGGTATCTTGGCTGGCCCAGTGCGATGTATTTTTCGCAAAAAGGGTATAATGTAACAGTTGTTGACAATTATTTCAGACGAAACAGTTGTCTGGAACTCGATGTTACCATGCTGTATACCGTTCCCACCTTGGTAGAACGTGCCGCAATCTGGCACGAGCTTACGGGCAGAGAGATCAAGGTCGTCATCGGTGACTTGACGGACCCTGAGTTCATGCGCTCATTTTTTACCGGCAGTATTACATATGACTGGTCAGTAGATACCGGATTCAGTGGAATCCCTGATACTGTCGTGCACTATGCTGAACAACCGTCCGCACCGTATTCCCTCTTTAACTATAAGTATGCAAATACCACATTAACAAACAATTTGCTGGTGACCAATAATGTGATGTTCGCGGTTCGAGATTATACCCCGGATGTCCATATTATAAAACTTGGAACAATGGGAGAATACGGTACTCCTGATATTGATATTGAGGAAGGGTGGTTGGATATTGAGCATAAGGGGAGGAAAGATACCTTTCTTTTTCCACGCCAGGCAAGTTCCATTTACCATACCAGCAAAATAATGGATACCGACCTGCTCTGGTTCGGGGTAAGAATGTGGGGATTGCGTGTAACAGACCTGATGCAGGGGCCTGTATATGGAATGGAAACCGAAGAATCTCATATAGACGAGAGATTGCGTACTATTTTTAATTATGACGAGATATTCGGTACTATCGTCAATCGGTTTATCGTGCAGGCTATCGTTGGGTATCCCCTTACTGTATACGGTAGGGGGGGGCAGACAAGAGGGTATCTGAATATCAATGATACTCTGCAATGTGTTGGACTCGCAGCAGAGAATCCTCCTGAAAAAGGTGATCTGAAAATCTATAATCAGATCATGGAGACATTCAGTGTAAATCAGCTGGCTGAAATGACGCAAAGGGTGGGGCGTAGTCTTGGCTATGATGTTCAGATAGAAAACATTGAGAATCCCCGTCAGGAAGCTGAAGAACATTATTATAATCCGACCTATCAGGGGTTGCTCGACCTGGGCGTCAAACCTCATTTTTTAACTGATGAATCTCTTGAGAGAATGTTCAGGGTCGTGGAGCAGCATAAGGATGCAATTCGTCAAGAGACAATTTTCCGTGGAGTGAAATGGTGAAGAAATGGCTTGTCACAGGTGGATGCGGTTTTATCGGTCGTAGTTTGATTAAAAATCTATTGGCAGAGGGAGGGCATTATATCAGAATAATCGATAACCTGTCTGTCGGCAGCATCAACGATCTTGAACAGGTAACCGATGTTATCGAGACAAGCTGCGAGGCAATTGATTTCCCAATTCTTGACAACGGGCGGGTTGAACTCATCGCCGGGGACATTTTGGATGAGCAACTTGCAGTCCGTGCTGCTGAGGGAATGGATGTGATTGTGCATCTTGCCGCCAACACCGGGGTAGGACCTTCAGTCGACGACCCTCGTACAGATTGTGTAACCAACGTGATCGGCACCTTGAATTATCTTGAAGCTGCCAGGGCAAAAGGGGTGCGGAGGTTTGTTTTTGCCTCAAGTGGTGCACCTGCAGGTGAGTGTGAGCCTCCGATACATGAAGAGCTTCCGCCCCACCCTGTTTCACCGTATGGCGCAAGCAAGCTTGCTGGCGAAGGATACTGTTCCGCCTATTTCAGAACTTTTGGTGTCGAGACGGTAGCACTTCGTTTCAGTAATGTCTATGGACCGTTGTCTTCGAAAAAAGAGAGTGTGGTCGCAAAATTTATCAAAAGGATAATTGACGGTAAAGACCTGGAAGTCTACGGTGATGGGCAGCAAACCAGAGATTTTATCTATATTGATGATCTTGTTCATGCCGTCCGTTGTGCTGCTGAGAAAGAAGGTGCAGGCGGGGAGACATTTCAAATAGCTACGGCCAGGGAAACAACCGTAGGTGAGATTGCGGAGACGTTGACTGAGATATTCGGTAAGATTGATGCCTCCAAGAAAATTCATGTTGAATATTCTGAACCCCGGTTAGGTGATGTGAAACGCAATTTCTCTGATATCTCTAAGGCGAAAAACGTGTTGCTGTGGCAGCCCGATGTATCTCTTGAGTCCGGTTTGTTGACTACTATTAACTGGTTTCTGGAATCAAGCGACTAGGGAGTACAGTCGTATTGAGAGATTTATTTTTTGGGCATAATGATTGGAACCAGCTGTCGCGAGGTGAGAGGGGCAATGTTTTCGTAAGGCTGCGCTTAAGCAGAAATGGTATTGAGATTGAACGCTGACAAGCCCGGAAAAACTCTGCGGCGGGAATTAATGAGCAAGGCGTTCGCTGTAGGTGGAATGAAAATTGCCAGCATTGCTCTGTCTTTTATTATTTCATTGCTCCTGGCCCGTCAACTACAGCCTGAGGGGTATGGCTCCTATGTTTTCGTCGTATCACTTGTGACTCTGATAGCACTTCCCGTAAATGCTGGTATCCCGAGATTACTGGTTCGTGAGGTGGCAAAATACCAAGTCGATGACAGATGGAATCTGATGCGGGGATTGTTGCGCCGCGGTCATCAGGTTACCATGCTGCTCTCTGTTTTGATTCTGTTCGTTATTATTATCTTATGTTCTGTAAAAGCCAGCTGGAATATTGACGATCAGTGGACACTGCTGTTACTGGCAGTACCGCTTATTCCTTTGATGGCATTGAGGAATCTCCGTTCTTCTGTGCTGCAGGGGTTGCGAAAGGTCGTGCAGGGCCAGATGCCTGAAATGGTAGTACAGCCGAGTGTCTTTCTGGCAGGGATTTCTTTTCTTCTGGCCATTGGCATGCTCTCACCTGCCTGGACAATTGTTGCGCGTGTGGGGGCATCATTCGTTTCTTTTGGAGTGGGCACGTGGCTCCTGCTGAAGATGCTCCCTGTTGAGGTACATGAAGCAACTCCTGAATATGAGGATAAACCCTGGCTCAGAGCCCTTGTCCCGTTTACCCTGCTGGCGGGGGTGTCGATATTGAGTTCCGAGACTATTATTGTCCTGCTCGGTATTTTTGCAGATATAAAGGATGTGGGGTTGTATCGAGTCGCAAGCAGCGGCGCGTTGTTTGTATCCTTGCCGCTGATGATTGTGAATTCTGTGATATCACCCTATGTGTCACGTCTGTATCACGAAGGGGACATGAAGAGATTGCAGGTCATGGCAACGAAAAGTGCCCGGGTTGTCCTTGTCTGTGCCCTGCCGTTCAGCCTGCTTTTTGTTTTTCAGGGTGACCGGGTGCTGGACCTGTTGTTTGGGAAGGAGTACCTTGCTGCCCATGCTGCCCTGGTCATATTGACCGTGGGGCATATCGTTAACGCGGCCATGGGTTCGGTTGGCCTCCTCCTTACCATGACCGGGCATGAGCGCCAGACTCTTAACGGGTTGCTTATGGCCCTGGGAGTAACTGTTGTGTTCTCGGCGGCCCTTATCCCTCTTTATGGAACTGTCGGCGCAGCAATAGCTTCAACGCTCAGTTTGATAACATGGAATGTTTATCTGTATAAGCAGGTTTATGAACAGCTCAGGATTAAGAGTGCGGCATGGGTCTCAATATCGAGGGCCTCGTGAAGTATTGTTGGACTCGATGGAATAAAAAATTAAAAGGCTAAGGGAATGAGTTGTTAGTTTCATTTGTTTTGCTGAACTGACATGAAAGAGTTGATATTGGTACTGACTGGATAGATTATGTCATTGTCTCAAATAATCGAAAATACAGCGCAAGCGTTGCAGGTAGAAGTACCTGGCAAGGTCTGGCGGGTGACCATTGTAAAGCATCGGCAGGTGTTGTCTACCTATATCATGCTTGCCCTGCTGATTGGCGGCTTGTTTATGCCATCTTCTTTTAATGGACAGATTACTCTGAATTTTCAACGTGGGGCTGAAGTACTGCTCGTGGCCCTCTTCTTTCTGCTGTTTCTCCTGAACGGGCTGAGTTCACCTCTGTTGCTTATATGTTCTCTCTCTATTCCTCTTTTCCTCCTGCTTGCAACTATTCTCTCCCCTCTCTCTGATATAGCTGCAGGGGTCGCTATTTATTATATTCCGTTTTCTTTGATGATCTGTTTGAATTTACGTGCGGTGAAATGGTCGAAATTGCTTGAAGCAGCATTTGTTATCGTGTGTATTACAAACCTGCTGTTTAACTTTTTTGTTATTGTGAGTTTTAAGCCCGCTAATTTGTTTTTGATGAATTTGTACACCAGCATCAATCCACGATCACTCTACCTGATGCTTATACTGAACAGCAAGCCTGTGTTTACGTATACTCTCCATTCGGTAGCGGCATTGATGTATTTCCTTTTCTTCGTTTGTAATATCTGTGCGTTTAAAGCGAAGAAAAACAGTCTTTACTTGTTCCTGGCTGCAGGATATTTTGCATCCTGCTTTTTTTTGTATTCCAATACAGCTTTTTTTATATTGTTCTTTATGGTTCTCTTCGGTCTGTATAAATTGAGACCTGCTCATCTTAAAGAGTGTGTAACATCTGGTGCCACTGTCCTCCTGCTCCTGATTCTGGTCGTTGTAACTGCTGTATCTTTTTCGGATGTTCTGTCTGATAAATTTGCCCGCCAGTATAAAAGGGTTGAGCTGAAAGTGACCTCAAAGGTTAATGGTTTATATGGAAGATACACCAGTGAGGGGGGGCAGAGCGAAAATATTAAATATGCGATCGAGAATCCCCACCTGCCGGCTGGTTTTCGCAAGAATGAGGACATTCATTACAGAGATTCCGGGATTGTTGAATATTTTGTTCGTGGATCTTTCGGTCTGGTTATTTCCATATATTTTGGTCTGTTTCTTTTTTTATTCATCAATCTGCGGTCCCGATCCACAGCCTTGATACTTTTTCTCGTTATCCTGGCGGCTGAAGCCGGTTTCTCGTACATGAGTTACCCGCGATTTCAATATCTGTTGCCCTTTTTGATTGTTTTTCTAAATTCTCTCGAAAAACCGATTGTCCCCGGGGTTCAGTGAGCTGATGATAACTGTAGCTGCTTTCACAGGAGGACGTACCAGTTCGCCTGCCAGGTTCCGGGTTCA
>JAJRUW010000082.1 GCA_024277615.1 Fidelibacterota bacterium
ATCAGAACTACTAATGGTCTTGAGAGGTTGAATCAGGAAATCAGGAGACGGACCCGGGTAGCCAGACTCTTCCCGAATGACAGATCATGTTTGCGACTTGTGTCAGCCATACTGGTTGAGATCAATGATGAATGGATTGTCGGTAGGATATATTTGAGTAAGGAAAATCTTGAACGAGAAAACCCTGAATCTCAATTTTACAGAAAAGATGTTGCTTAATCGGTCAGAATAAACCTTACCGGGTATATTATTAACTCAACAAGGTATCAGTCTGTCCCACTTTCCTTAAGAGATGTAAATTAAAGGTTCAGTTTCGCTTTCACTTTCTTCGGAATCGGTTTTAATACACCTTTACCACTTAGAACAATCTTCCCTTGTTGATCTTTGCAGATTGTGCTGAAAGTTACGGTATTTCCAGCCAAGTCGATTTCTATCACCTCCACCGCTGCAGTATAAGGGCGTTCCAGGTAAACCGGTGCCAGAAACGTGACTTCCTGTTGAACCCATATCGTTCCCAGACCCGGCATATCCATTCCGAAAATTCCGGAAAACTGGGCAACTGATATCATACCCTGAGCGATTTGTTGCTTGAATACAGTCTTCCGGGCATAATCTTTATCATGATGCACTGGATTCCAGTCACCTGATATCTCTGAAAATTTCCGCACCATTTCGTAGGTTACCTGGTACACTTTTTCGAAGGTATCACCAACCTCGAAATCTTCAATCGTCATACAATTCGCTGTATCCGATATCTTGCTCATTTTCTGTTCCACTTTCATTTGCTGATAAATTATCCGTGTAACTTAAGACCTCTGGTACATTTCATTCCTGATGATAATGATTAACCGGGATTTAAACTTTTTCGCACCAACTTAACCCCATTGATAATCAAATCCACAATGGCTACGATGTCGATGACATTCAAAAGCCCATCGCCATCGTAATCCCCTGCCCAGAGCTGATAGGCGTCACCCGGGATCTGCCCGATGATAATGCCCACAGCCATGACAATGTCGTTTACATTGACGGTACGATCCAGGTCCAGATCACCGGCCATGCCGTAGCAGCTGCCGTCATCGGAAATAGCCGTGGGATTGAAATTATAAGCTCCCGGGTCCGTACAGCCCGGTGCTAATAACTTGGGTTCGAGATAGCCGGGAAGATGCACATAGTCCGTGCTGTTCACTGCGCTGTTGGCAATCCCCCCGGAAGCCATGGCCTTATGTGTGTATCCGGCAGAGGCAGGTGGTACGGCGGAATCGGTCACACCGCCCAGTGACCCCTATTTTGTGAGTGTGTAATTGGCGCTGGCCGGTTGGTCGGCCAGGAGAGGTACCAGAGTGATGAATCCTGTAACCAGAAGTACAAACAGAATTTGTCTGCCGTGTGCCGATTTTATTATCAGAGGTTGCATTGTCGGCTCCTTATCTCAAATTATCTTCTCGTTTGATGTCGTAGTAAACAGCCATACTTCGGGGCAGTCCGTAAGCTTCGGGATTGAGATATTTTCCCACTTCAAAGGGTTTTTTATCTTCCTCCACCACGACGCGGTTCGCTTCCGCTACGGGGTCATGGCGGATACCCGTGACCTGCCAGGAAACTTCCATGCCGGGCTGACCTCCGGCGATGCTGAACCGATTGGAATTTATTTTATCGGCAATAAATACCGGAGCAAAACCGCCTATGCAAGTCAATTGATAGCGAAAGTCCTGATTCAGGGCTTCAAAGTAATCGGGGAGCTCGACCACGGCCTCACCACGAGCATCTAATATAACATTGCCGTCATAAACATTTTTCATCTCCGGGCTGTTAACAGTTGAGTGGTTCAGATAAGTTTCTGCCGGATCCATGGGATTATCAATACGAAATCCAC
This sequence comes from Fidelibacterota bacterium, assembly GCA_024277615.1. Classification (GTDB taxonomy): domain Bacteria; phylum Fidelibacterota; class Marinisomatia; order SCGC-AAA003-L08; family JACNLC01; genus JAADGM01. The sequence continues at coordinate 1,877 of JAJRUW010000082.1, forward strand.
CCCTGCGGTAGTATAAATCACCGCTGACATTTACATCGCCGATAAAATAACCGCCCCAGTTTTCTCCTGTGTCTGAGTCACTCGCTTCTCCAAGAATACCATAATTGACGCCCCCACCTCCCGTTGCTGCTCCATAAACTCCCACATAATAACTAAAGCCAGCACCTGGATTTGCAAAGACCGATAAACCCCTATCAGCACCATAGATAATACCACCATCGCAGTAACCATTATAGATACCATCACTGGGTAAACATCCTGCGCGAAAGGCATAACTAAGTTCATCTGAAGTTGATGTATCGACAAAATGCTCGACGGCTCCCCCGTACCCTGGATCTCCTCTCGCCTCGAGGATATCGTCGTCCGGCATCTCTGTGCCGATAACCACATGGCCCGAGTTCACGTTCAGTCCCTCACCGGCATACATTTTATTGGGTGTATAGACTCCCCAGGTCACATTATCCGTATCTTCATACCCGAGAGATCCCCAAACATCAGCGGTATGATGATATCCGATAACACCTCCGGTTTGATTAAAATCTCCATAAGTGTAGCCTGAGACACCAAAGGTGTAATGATCACCCCAGTAATTATATCCCGTTATGGCATTATTGGTCTCGTTAATATCATACCCGCTGCCATCGTTTGCTGTCAATCTGTTTCGAAAGCCATAAATCGCAGCTCTGCCATCTGCAGCATCATTCGTCTCGAAGAGTTCAGCAAAAAAGGTTTCACCATTTTCACCCACGATATCCATTTTACGGTCCAGTCTTTCCCGATTGGAATCATCACCGGGTTTTTGGGGTTCATCTTCACGACTGATCACGGTAATTTTCAGTGTAGTTCCATCCTGATACATAATGGAGTTACCTAAACTGCCTGCGCCTGTATAGCGTGGGACGTAATTGAGAGTCCCATTAATATCAGTCTCATTCACATAGCGGTTATCTCCATAGGACTGGTCAAACTGGACATCATTGAGTCCGGTAATGATACCCGTGCCGGCCCTAACACTAATATGCGTTTCTCCGCTCGTACCGCCACCGCTTAAACCATCGTCGGCATAGACAGCTGTGATGTCACCGGAATCCAGACTGCCCAGGGACTGCCAGCTTGCATTTCCGCCAGTATCGGAAGTGAGAATTTTATTACTCCCTGCGCCTGTGGCCATCTGTAATCCGCTTAATTTAACCGTGCCTGCTACCTCAGGTTTTGCAGCAGGTGTGCTGGTACCTACACCCACCCGATTGGTTATTGCATCATAATAGACATCTGCACCGCCGGCAGAACCGCCATTATTATAAACCAGCTGACCATCACTGCCGGCGATGGGTCCCGCAGGACCCTGTGGGCCTTGTGGGCCCGTTTCTCCCTGGGGCCGATGGGGCCGGGATTGGCAGCCACCAGCGCAAAGGGTACACTGGCCAGACGCGTCCGTGGTGTCATCTCACCGTCACCATTCACCGATAACCCCAACCAGCGGTCGGGAGCATCGAATTAACTCTCCGGCAGGGAAGTGACAGAACCCAGCAGAACATGAAACAGGCCGTCAAAGACATTAACGTTCGTATGAGTTTCACTCCAAAAAGCCGAACCTCCGGTTTCTACTCCATAAATAGCAAAGCTGATTGAAACATTTTCGGTCAGAGGAACGCCCGTGGCATCCGTTATGGAGCCTTGGTAATCCAGCAGGTCAGGAACGGTTTGGGATGTCAGAAGGGTAATGAATAAAAAAATGAAACAGAGTAGCTTGAAGTGTTGTTGCATGGGTCATCCTATAGTGATCAGTTTTTAGTTTCTAATAAAGCAACTTAAGGGCTTATTGTGTTGTAAACCTATTTAAGCGCCTGCTTACATATTTATTGTAAGGCAATTATTATTTGAAGAAATAGGTTATTTAATGCTGATAATCGAAAGTAAATTACAGAAGATTTGTAGATGTTGTTTGATGAAAATTATCGAAATTGAAGACTGCATTGACTCATAAAAAGTTTGTTGTCCCGATCTGAACTATAAATTATTTTTTTAGTACAATTCTGAAAATTGTTTCCCCGGGCCTTGAGCGCACTAACCTGACGGAGCCGGAGTGTATCTCTTCTACAATGCGCCGGGTCAGGCTCAGCCCTAGTCCCCAGCCCCGGTTTTTTGTACTAAACCCCGGCCTAAAGATATTTCGTCGCAGGCTGCGGTTAATTCCCTGTCCGTTATCCTTGATTTCCAGCACGGCCTGGCCGGGAAGTTCCTGAATTGTAATTTCAATTTTCCCGCCCTGCCGGCGGGTGGCATCGATGGCATTTTTGATCAGATTTTCGATAGCCCAGGAAATGAGGGTCTCTTCGGCTCTGATCTCAACAGTAGTTCCCCGCGTTTCAATCTTTATACCGGACCGGGAAGAGACACGGGACTGCATATAGTCACAGACGGAAGCAGCAATGCTCATTAAATTGACTTTTTTAAATTGCGGTTTGGAGCCAATTTTATGAAACCGGTCCGAAATCTCATTCAGACGACGAATATCCTGATCCATCCCCGCTATTAAAACCGGCATTTCCTCTTCCCCGTCCTCAAGCAATTTCAGCCAGCCCAGGAGCGATGAGATGGGAGTCCCAAGTTGATGGGCTGTTTCCCTTGCCATACCTGCCCAGATGAAATTGCGCTCACTCTTACGAATCAGTTGAAAGCCCAGAAAGCCGAAGAGCACAAAGATCAGCACACCGCCCACTTCAAAATACGGCAGCCATTGGATTTGACCTACAATCTCCGGATCGCCAAAGTGGATTTCACTGATCTGCTGCTCATTCCAGATTACGGGCAGGGGTTCGAAGGCTTCGTCCATGCGGGCTTCGATACGTTCGAGCTCTTCCTTAAACCGGGGCGTACCCTCCTTTGCTTCAACATTGATATTTTTATATGCATAGATCTCTTCAGGATTGGTGATAATGATAGGAAAATTGATGGACGGGAGCAAGTAATCCATGACATAACGGATGTCATTGCCTTCCGATTTATTGATGGCATCAGAATAAGCCCGGGCCAGAAATTCCACCTGTTTACGGGCATCCTTTCTGATTTCTTCTATGAGCAGCCAATTGCTCCAGACTACTGCCAGGATGACCACGATCCCCAAAAGAAAGAGACCTAATTTGATTTGAAAAGGTTTGGAGTGCTTTATCATCTCTGGCGCCAGACGGGAATGAACAGAAAGGCCAATATGATGACCATACTACTCCATGACAGGACAGATCCGAGTTTTAGATCATCGGGTCTGAATTCCATGATGATTTGATTTGTACCGGCAGGCAGATCGAGTCCCCGCAGAGCCCCGTCCACCTCGTAGATGTCCGCCGGACTCCCGTTTACACTGACCTGCCAGCCTGCCGGGTAATAGATCTCGCTGAAAATCAGAAATTGGTGCGTTTCGGCGGTTGCCGTAGCTTCAATCCGGTTTGGAATTCTTTTTGTGATGGAGACTCTGGCGTTTTCCGTATTAAATTCCGTATCGGTGATAGGATCAGGAAGGAAAGTCGTCTCAACCGGATCAAATTCAGGAGCTTTCATCAAAGTCAGCAGCTCACTCTGATCCTGTACTCTGCGAATACTTTTTGTGAAAAAAGCCCGTGGTAAAAAATTTTGAAATTCATATACATAACAATTCAGGTAGGCATCCTGAAACCAGAGTTTTCCTTCAAACACAGGCTTCAGTGCGGGATGGTTAACAGGGTCTGGCGAGAGTACATATTTGACATTGAGCAGCCTGAGTATGCCTTGAGAACCAAACCCCACAGTAGTCATCAGGTTGTTGTAATTCTGCAGCTTTGCAGGATGATACCCGGTAATGCTCTCAAGCTCAAAGGCGGCCCAGCGGTTTTCATTCATGAGCTTCCCCAGGGGCAAAATGCGAAAATCCCCCGTATCCTTTTTCAGAAAACGAATGATCTCATCCTCGCGCAGATAGGATTTCACTTTACTGGTTTTCTGTAAGGTCTGCGACCGAAGTGAAGCCCGGGAAGGCTCGATGATCCTGTGATCCACCAGTGACAGGTCGAGCACTGAAATTGCCAGCAGGATTGCTATGCCGATATCTGCTTTAAGCCACTTCCGGAAGATGGCGAACAATACGCCCGTTCCAAAGAGCAGCAATCCGCAAATCACACGCAGATCAACTGCAATCAACTGTACCCGCAGTTCACTGATCTGCAGATATTTCGAAGGGGGCAGATCGAGTCCCGCCGCAAGCGTCCGGCCGAAAAGGATAATGAGTATAAGCAATGCAGCAACACTTAACAGGACAACTTTAATACGTCTGGTCAATCTGCTCCCGGACAACCACTCACGCAGATTATCCAATCCCATGCCGGCCAGCACCGCTACACTGAACTGAGTCAGGATTAAAAACATGACCGGGACCCGGAATTTGTCGAAATACGGGAACCAGGCGAATAAAAGTCCGTACAGGAAGAAATTCTTCCCAAATGACAGTAACAGTGCGAAAACGGCCGTGAGCAGCAGTAAAAGTTTCAGCGCTCCCCGGCTCCGGACTGTACCTAAGACCGCCAGCCCCAGAACAATGATACCCATGTAATTGGGATAGTCGGTGAAGGGCATGCTGCCCCAGTAGGCCGGTCCGCCAAAACCATAAAATGAGGGAACCAGGAAAGTCATCATCTCCCCAAAGCTGAAGGACCAGCTTGTGGCATATTCAAATCCGGTACCTCCGCCGCTCCCACCCCGTATAGACCATGGTGCATAACTGGAAACAGGCAGATAAATGACCAGAGCCATCCCCACTGCGAGGGTCATTCCCAGGAGAGCAAACCCCATAAAACGAAACTGAGACCAGCTTTTTGTCCTGAGCATGCTCACAATTTGGATGAGCAGATACAGCCCCACCATCAGCCAGGTGTAATAGGCAATCTGGACATGAGCTCGCTGCAACTGAAAGCCCGCCAACAGCGCCAGGATGCCGGCATGAAAAATATCAGGCCGTTCTTTCAGTTTTATCAACGCCCACAGAATCCACGGAATATAAGCTGCCGTCATCATCTGACTGCCGTGGCCAAAGACAATCATGGTGATGAGATAGGGCGTCAGCATGAATGAAAGTCCGCCGAAAAGAGCACTTATTTTCGACATTTTAATTTGCCGCAGCAACACATAAACCCCCAAGCCTGCCAGTACATAATGCAATAGATAGGTCCAGAACCAGGGCATACCGATTTTTTTCAGAGCTGTAAAAATGTGATTGGGGATATAATAATGCGAGATATTCTGAAATGAATGGACTGAGGGTAATCCGCTGAAAATCCAGGGCAGCCAGAGGGGATACTCGCCTGTTTCCTGCTCTGAAAGGCGCATCCCCTGAGCTATGGCCTTGGGCGAAAGAGAGTCTGCGGTAACAAATTCCCTGGTTCCAAACGCGGCCTTGTTGAACAAAACCAACATTACAATCAGCAGAATAATTCCGGCAATGACATACTCTTTAGTATTCCTGAAATAATTTTTCTCCACGGGCAGTTACTTTCTGTGCAATAATTTTGTCATTGAGTGGATCACTTCCAAATCGTCATCATCCAGTTTAAGGGCATAAATTACACAGCCGTAAACCAGACCTGCAACGACCATCACAGTGATCAGGGTCAGGACTGTATGCCAGGGCGCAACCAGAGCTTTCATGAAGTACAGCACTCCGGTAGTCAGGATGGCTGCAAACAGGGGTTTTATGAGTTTTAACTGGAAGGGATGTAAATTCACGATGGTCATGCATTCCGTAATCCGCAGTACCGCCAATAGCAGCATGGCACCTACAGTACCCCAGGCAGCACCGATGAGACCCATGCGGGGAATGAGGATGATATTTAACAAGATATTGAGTCCGGCGGCTGCCATGATGTTGTAAAGATTAAGTTTTGTCCGCCCGATCATCACCAGCAGAGATCCGGCGATGCCGGTGAGAGATTGCACTAGGATGGCCACTGCCAGGATTCTAACAACATCCTTGCCCGCCACGAAACGGGGTCCAAAAAGTAACATTACTTTTGCCGGGTAGAGCACCAGGACAATGACGAAGGGTTGGGCAAAGGTAAATATCCACCTGAAGACCAGCTTAAACAAGCGACCCATTTCCGCAAAATTTTTCTTTGCATACAATTCAGAGATCATTGGTGAGAAAATGCCGTTGAATGCCAGCATGAACATGCGGATGATCCCCATGGTCCGCACCGCAGGGTGATAGAGGCCCACCTGCTCGGAATCGAGAAAGATCCCCAGCATGATGATATCGATCCAGTGCATTAAAGTGCTGATGATGGTCATGAACATCAGCGGCGAGGAAAATTTGAGAAGCTCATTATCCGTGGGCTCTGAAAAGATAGGGCCTGCTTTGATTCCGGTGAGTTCCTGCAGGAATTTCCAGATGAATCCGAGGCTGATTACCGATGCCAAAAGTACCGGCACGATCAGTCCTGTTTTCGGTGTGAGAAACCAATAGCAGAAGGCAAGGCCTGCAAGTAATGCCGTGGGCTGGATGATTTGTGTGACGGCCACTTTGTATTTGAGCAATTTGTAGCCCTGAGTCGCAAAACCCATGATGTTCATTACAACACCCAGGGGCAGGCTCAGGCCGAAAAGTATGAGCAGCACCTTCAGGTAAGGGTCTGCGTGAAAGACATAACGAGTGAGTATTCCGGAGAATCCTATCTGCAGCAGCATAACCACAAGGGCGCTATAGAACCCGATTCTGACAGCCGTTGCCATAGAAGCGAGCACCCGCCTGTTATCCTGAAGACTGCGGTAATAACTCACAAAACGCAAAATACCACGGTCAAGGCCCAGGGTCGCCACGACTCCGGTTATGCGTGTGACGGCATTTGCCAGAGCGTACAGCCCCAGCAGCCGGGGACCTACCCAGCGGGAAAGCAGGCCGACAAACAGAAAACGGGTAAATCCGCCATAGGATTCGCCAAACAGGGTGATGCCCGCTTCCTTTGCTATTTTTGTGGGTTTATTCAATTCTCACCATCGGCAAATAGAAATCCCAGCAGTTTCTGCGTCCGCCCCACAACCCTTTTGCAGGCATCCGTATCCAGATGGGAATACCAGCGCTCACGAGCCAATCGGCGCTCCCGTTCGAAAAGATCTTCTCCCTTGGCATATTCCTCAATTACCCTGAAAACAGATTCCCAGTCCGCACACTTGGGACCGGGAGTTGCGCTTTCATAGGCTTCGTAGAGTTCACGATCGTCCTTCAGATATTGTTTCAAATCAAAGGGGGCGAAGATGATGGGCCGGTTTAACACCAGAAAATCAAAATACACACTGGAGTAATCGGTAATCAGTATGTCCACAAAGGGAAGAATGAGGTTGATGTCCAGGGCGGAGTCTGATGTGAGCAGCTGAACTCTTCCGGCAGCAGATTGTATCACTCCCGGCAAAGAATGATTTTCTTCATGGTAGTAATGCATTTTTATAAGGAATACGGCGTCTGTTTTCTGCAACACTTCCGCTGCTGCGGAATGGGGAAAACCACTGAACAGATCCACCCGGCCGGAGCCGAGATTGCGATGAGTCGGAGCGTACAGGATGATCTTTTTACCTTCCGTGACACCCTGGAGAACCTGTTCCCGGGTATAAGTCGGTTTGAGGATCACATCGGTGCGGGGACTGCCGGTTTCAGAAATCTTTTCCCGCGTTGTGTGAAAAGCCGTGAGCAGCCTCCCGGTCATTGCCGGCGATGTGGAGATTATCAAATCCCATTCCTCTTTTAGAAACGGGAAAAGTCGTAACGACAGCTGCTGCAAAATTTTCAGTACCGGGGAACTGGTCACAAAGAGATTTTTTTCATCGTCATAATGGATTTTTTTCAGGGGAATTCCGTGCCAGAATTGAATTCGGACTGCCCCTTTAAGCGCATAGCGGTTCACATCGGCATAACCTGTATTCACAAAAACGGCGCCTGCCCTTGCACAATGCCAGAAACCCATAAGTGAATTGATGCCGTAGGCCGGTCGGCCCGCTGCACGCAGACTTCTGATGAGTTTTTTGTTGCGTGAAAGCCAAACTGCTCTAATGCCGGGAAGTTGTTCAGTTACAAATTCAAAAACATAGCGTGGACTATCAGCATAGCGGTTGCCGAACCAGGCACCGAATACCCAAATGTCTTTACTCCGGGGGATCAACAACCCGAAAATGTAAAAGGGCCAGGCGATCATGGCCTGAAATAGTTTTTTAGTGATGCGGGAGAGGTGCATGTGAATGGATATTAGTTTTACCGGTGAACCCCCGGGTTGGCTCCTTTTAAGCTTTCCATACGGACAGGTCCCGGTGTACAATTTCCTCTAATTGATCAATTACAGTTGTAAATTCATTTTGTAATGCGATTCGAATGTCTTCAGCCAACTGAGGACGCCTGCTCTGTTTGGAATTCAGCTCAGATAATAATTTGGTTATGCCCAAAGGTTTACTGGTAAATTTTGCTCTGAATTTTCCCAAAGGCATCGCACACCGCTTCAGAATATTACCTATGATTCTGGATCGTGTACTCTTGTTGGTGTTTTTTATCTCAATGTCCGGTAAAAAGTCATCATCAACACCGAGAAAAGTTAAAGTATTTTTATAAACTTCCCTAACATTGGAAATAAACTGGAAAAATAGAATTATTTTGACATTTTCATTTCCGAAAATATTCAAATATGAACGAATCTGGTCCGCTAAACGATAAACGTATGTTTTATAAAATAACTTCTCAATCAGGTCAATATGCTTCGGTAGTCTTTCTCCCTTCAAACGATACTTCTCGAGTGCCAGAGCCTTCATAAAGTCAGTTTCCGTTTCATTACCGCTATAAACATATCTAGAGTGTAACGAATAAATCATCTCAACCGGATCTCTCAGCAAAATGATAATTTTAGAGGCCGGGTTAAACCGGTAAATCTCGTGGGGAGCGCTTTTGGAATATAAGTAGTGCGGTGAAGCTTCACCGATGATTTTCTGGTTTCGTGCATATGAAAAAAGTGCCAGATATTCTTCTTGAGTATAATTATACATACTCCCGGTTCGCGTAAGATCCTTTCCAAAATAGTGAGGCTCTTTTGTCTCGGTAAAGAATATTTGCGGGTGCTGCTTCAAATAATTGTATAATGATGTTGTCCCACATCTGGGCGCTCCCACAATGAACAAATTGGGTTTTTTGATGCGTCCCCGTTTTGATGCGGTTGTGGTCAAAATAATAATCCCTGTTTTCTGATGAGTTTCAGACGCGAACTTAATTTTCGAATATTTTTCATCAAAGACAGGTTCCCGCCCACAGAGGCCGACACACGATGCCAGATTTGTGCGGCCGGGATGACATAACAGCTGGCCCCGGCTCTGCGGGCATTGAGACAGAGATCCACATCTTCGGCATACATGCCAAAGCGTTCGTCGAAGCCCCCCAATTCCGAAAATAGTTCCGGTGTGATCATGAGGCAGCAACCCGTGATATAATCCGTCCGGATGTCCTGTGAGAATTGGGCTGAATCCTGCCTGCGTATACCGATGTGCGCTATGTGTATTCCCCCCATGGCAACCCTGCCGCCGGCATACCAAATGGTTTCCGGTTTTTCTGCATAAAATATTTTAACACCAAATATATTCCGCCGGCCGTACCGGTCCGCCGCCGCCACAAGCTGATCCAGAAAATCAGGTGCAACCAGTGTATCGTTATTAAGCAGCAGATAAAAATCAGGTTGATGCCCGGTAAGCTTTCCAATGCCTCTGTTATAACCGCCGGCAAATCCGTAATTGCGTTCCAAGGCCACCAACTCTACCAGTGGAAAAGACTCTTTGATTTTGCTGAGGGAATCATCGCTGGAATGGTTGTCAATCACGGTAACGGAAAAATTCCTGTAGCGCACTTTCGAAAGAGTATCAAGACAGTCCCGGGTCAATTCTGCACCGTTCCAATTAAGAACCAATATTTTGACGGAGGGAGTCATACCGTGAGCAGTTCCTCAATCCCCTTCACAAATGATTCCCAGGAAAATTCTTCCTTTTGACGTCGGACACCTTCAGTCATACCTGCAAATTTACCGGATACAAGATTGGAGTACAGACACTCAGCCAGCGCCAGGGGTGAATCCGGATCGATGAGGAAACCGGATTGGCCTTCTTTGACGACTTCATGAAGACCGCCCACGCGGGTCACGACTACCGGTTTATCAAAATGATAGGCCAGGGGCACTACACCGCTATGTGTGGCATGATGATAGGGCAGGGCCACCACATCTGCAGCTGAAAAATAATCCCCAACCTCCTGATCGGGCACATAAGTATTACACCAGCTGAATTTATCCTCTACGCCCTCTTCACTTATGAGCTGCTCATATTTTCCCGCATCCCCATAACATTCGCCAACAGCGAGAACCTGAAAATCAGAGAATTGCTTTTTCAGGATCCCCGTCGCCCGGATGAGTACATCCAAACCTTTGTACTGTCTCACCAGACCGAAATATAAAATCACATATCTCGCTGTTATCTTTAATTTATTACGCGCCTGAGCAGATGAAAGGGGTGCTCCGAATACATTGAAAACGGGGTGATGAATTTTACTGTATTTTGCTGCGGGAATGAATTTAAGCAGATCCCGCTCAACAGATTCTGACAGCACAATGTGTGCATCCATCTTCTTCAGGAAAAACCGGATAAGCGGGGCATCGAAGAAATGCGACTCGTGCGGTATTATGTTGTCACTCAGAGCGATGAGTCTGGTGTGGGGTGATTTTTTCCGCAGGAGCCTGGCAATTGTGCCCAGGGCAGGAGCAAAAAATGGATTCCAAAACCTGAAGATCACAGCCTCGGGCCGGAATTCGAGGATTTGCAGGGCGGTTTTGTACCATGCGATCGGATTGACCGAATCCAGACAGCGAATGCTGTCAACATTAACTGCCGGAGTCCCGGTCTCGTACTGGGTTTTCCCGGGGAACAGAAATTCGGGATACAATCGGGTATAGTTAAAACAACGGACAGTGTGTGTTTTTTGCAGGTGAGTCAGCAGAATAGCGCTATTGAGGGAAATCCCTCCCCGATAGGGCGGGGCAACGCTGACGAGGGCAAGACGCATTATTTTTCCGGTTTCGAACTGCGGACTCTCTGAACACTCCTGCGACCGGTTTTAATCACCATTTCTCCCAGCAAACCCAGAGAGAAGAACTGTACTCCCACAATCAGCAGCAGTACTCCCAGAAAAAATATGGGGCGGCCGCCGATCCAGTGTCCTGCAAACCAGCCCACAGTGAGCCAGCCGCAAATGCCTAAACCGGCAAGAGTCAGTACCAAACCGATACTTCCGAAGAAATGCAGCGGTCTGGAGAGATATTTTCCTAAGAAGGTGACGGTCAACAAATCGAAAAAGCCGTGAAAGAACCGGGCTGTATGATATTTGGTCTGGCCATGGCGGCGGGCCCTGTGATTTACCGGAATCTCGGTAACCGTGAATCCTTTCTGTTTGGCCAGCGCCGGAATATATCGGTGCAAACCGCCATACAATTCCATGTCCCTGGTAACTTTTGCCTTATAGGCCTTCAGCCCGCAATTGAAATCATGGAGTTTCAGTCCGGTGAGGATTTGAGTCATGACATTCCAGACCTTTGAAGGCAACCGTTTTGAGAGGGGGTCATGGCGCTGTTTTTTCCAGCCGGAAACCATGTCCCAGCCTTCATCCAGCTTGCCCAGCAGGTTGGGGATTTCCCGCGGGTCATCCTGCAGATCCCCGTCCATGGTGATAATAATATCGTTGCTGGCTCTTTTGAAGCCTTCGTCAAGTGCATCGGCTTTGCCAAAATTCTTGTAAAAACTGAGCAGGGAGATCCGCTCATCATTTTGGGCGAGGTTACGCAGAATCGAAGCTGATTCATCGGTACTGCCGTCATCCACAAAAATCAGTTCCCAGCTGGTATCGGGGGGCAGGGCCGCACGAATCTCACCGTACAATTCCAGCAGCGAATCTGCTTCATTGAATACGGGAACTATGATACTGATACTCGGGGCCATTATTTGTCCGGCACTAAAGCATTTATTTTTTGCAACACTGCCTTGTCATCAGGATAAAGTTCCAGCACTTTATTGTATTGCTCAAGCGCTTTCTGAACTTCATTGCGACGGGCATAAATATCGCCGAGATGCAGCAACACATCGGCATCGTCAGCGTTGACAGCGAGACTTTGCAGGATGAAATATTCTGCCAGATCATATTCCCCCATTTTGAAATAGATCCAGCCCACAGTATCGAGATAGGCCGGATTATCCGGCTCACTATCGATGGCCTTGCCCGCCAGATCGAGCGCATGTTCTAAACCCGACCGGTCGATATTATCTCTGGTGCTAAGATTATATGCATAATTGTTGTAGCTGGTGGCATCCGGGTCGTCCGCTAAAATGATGGCATAGAGACTGTCGGATTTGTCATATTCTTTTTTCTGTTCATAATAGAGAGAAAGCTGCTGCAAAACGAGAACCGGTTTAGAGACTATGGTTGCCAGCTTTTTGAGTTCATCGTGGATCAGCTCATCATCACCTATGAGATAGAGCAGGCGTATATAGGCGCCAAGGACCTGGACATCATCCGGTTGGACTTTCAGAATCGTGATAAGAGCATTCATCATTGTGTCGAACTCACCGGTTTTCAGGCCGATCTGTATGATTGTTTCCAGGCTCTGAACATTGGAATCTCCCAGCAGATATAACTGGATCTGGCTGTCGATGAAGTCTTCCCAATTCTGTGCATTATATTGCAGCTCGGCCAGGCTCTGCCATAAAAATAAATTCTCCGGGTCCGGGTCCAGCCGTTCTTTGACAAGCTGTACGGCCTCATCAGCCTGGCCGAGATAAACATAAAGATTCAAAACCCTGGCGAGCAACTGTGTGTCTGAAGGATCGAGCCCGGCGGCTCTTTTCAGCAGGGGCAGGGCCGCTTCAAAGTCATTCTCGTTGAGCTTTATCTCCGCCAGTGAAGTATAAATCGTGGCAGAAAGTGAATCCAGTGCCAGGGCCTGATTAAAATAAGCTTCCGCCTGATCGAAATTATCCGAGAGTAATTCGTACTGCCCCAGCATATACAATTCTTCAGCGCTGGCGAGATGGTCTTTATTTTCCTCCGCAGCAGCAGGAAGCATCAGGAATAAAAGCAGCAGAATATGAACAAAATATTTCATAAAAAAATAGGAGGGTTGTCCCTCCTATCCTTTCCAATTCGTACAAAAAATATTATTACTTCAATAAACCTGCGACATATTTATCCAGATTTTCTTCAGGGGATACACCAATGATCTCTTCGGAGAACCTGATTCCACCGGTGCGTTTTGATACACGCGACCGTACCAGCTTGATATGCACGTCCTTGTTATGATCTTTTTTTCCCCTGACTTTATCACCGAATGATACTTTCTTTGCCATGTTTGAACTTTCTTAAATGCTAAATTTTAGTATTGTGCCCGTTGCGAAAAAACAGGCTATTTCACGGCCTGAAGTTTACAAAATATCCTCACAATCAAACCACCTTAAAATCACTCTAAAATTGCATCGCATTGACTCATAACAGACATTATCGAAGGACATTTAATTTAAGAATTAATTTGATAAGGGAGAATGACTGTCATAAAAACATCACATGGAGTTCTCATTGATAATTCATGATTATTAATTCCCTCCAAGTATCTGGTCAATCACCAAGACAATATCGATGAGGTCGATCTGCCCGGAATAGTTAACATCGCTCGCAGGGTCTTATCTGAAGAAACCCGTTTCTCCAATCTTCGTGGTGTAGTTCAGCAGCAGCCTGAAAACTCCCCGGAATTCTTCCGAACCGTTTGCAATTAGTTGCAAGTATTTCAAAAAACGGAGAATCCTGAAGCTCACTTTTCCAATCCGATTTTACAGAAAAAATTTTACGCCAACGAATCCGCTTTTTCAATGATTGGTACGAGTACGGAGAATTGCCTAATTTTTGCCGCAAATATCAGGATGTATTTTACTATTTGCTGATGACCTGACCGTAATTCCGGGCTTCATCCCACGATAAGCCGGGACTGAACCAGACGGAAAGGCTTTTTTATTCCTGTTAATAAAAACATCACAAGGAAAAATGAGGAGCAGATGAAAGAAAACATCATACCCATCATGGAAAACAGTTATCTCAATTTTGCCAAAAATAAAAATAAGGGCAAATTTGTGATCCGCGACCGCATCAAAGATAAGACCATTATGACCACGACAGATTATCATGATGCCATGCGAGTATTTATGGACAAATCCCGGGAATATTCAGATGCCGCAATCGGAGATACCTGCACCTGCAAAGGGATTGCCCTCGAAGATTTGCTGAAAGGGCTGGAAGTGCTCCCCAAATCAACAATTGTGGATTTTTCCATTTGTTATGATGCTGCTGAAAATAAATTAAAATTATGTTAGAATTCCGGAGAAGGTAATGCCAAAACAATTCGAAATACTGTATCGCGAAGAGCTTGTCCCCAAGACCGTTTTATTCAACGTTTACGCACCGCTGGCCGCCCGGGCCATGCAGGCGGGACAATTTATAATTTTAAGGGTCACGGACAAAGGTGAGAGAATACCCATCTCTATTTCCGGCTGGGATTCTGAAAAGGGAACCGTCCGTATCATTTTGATGGCGGCCGGCCGCACATCAACTGAAGCTACCATGCTTCAGGTTGGAGATTGTTTTCAGGATATTGTCGGTCCTTTAGGCAAGCGCTCACATGTTGAAAAGCTGGCCGGCACCGTGGTGGTCATCGGCGGCGGCTACGGCACGGGGGCCATCCTTCCCACAGCCCGGGACATGAAAGAGTTGGGCAATAAGGTCATCGGCATTATCGGAGCCCGGTCGTCAAACCTGTTGCTTCTTGAAGACGAAATGGCCGATATCTGCGACGAGGTTTTCATCACTACCAACGACGGCTCCAAAGGCATTCAGGGCTTTGTAACCCATGCACTGGAGAAAATCGTGAACCGGGAAGAGGTCTCGTATGTACTGGCGGTGGGACCCGTCCCCATGATGAAAGCCGTGTCGGAAATGACCCGTCCGCTGAAGATCCAGACCTGGGTTTCACTCAATGCCATCATGGTGGACGGTACGGGGATGTGCGGCGCCTGCCGCTGCACCGTGGGTAATAAAACCCGTTTCGCCTGTATCCACGGACCCGATTTCAATGGGCATGAAGTCGATTTCGCCGAACTTGTCGCCCGGCAGAAGATGTTTTTAAAAGAAGAAAAAATTGCCATGGATGCACTGAAGATTGAGGAGGTGGCCTGATGAATACACTTAAGCCAAAAGAGAGAATGCAAATCCAGCGCACGGAGATGCCCGAACAGAAACCCGCAGAACGGATCCATAATTTTAACGAAGTACCGCTGGGATTCGACCCCGAAATGGCCGTACTGGAAGCAACCCGCTGTCTGGACTGTAAAAAACCCGAATGCATCGTGGGCTGCCCGGTGGGGATTGACATACCCGCTTTCCTGAACAAAATTGTGGATCATGATTTTGCAGGAGCCGCTGCCAAAATTCGGGAAACTAATTTTTTACCTGCCATCTGCGGCCGGGTATGCCCCCAGGACCAGCAATGTGAACTGGTGTGTATTGTGGGCCGGAAAAACAAACCCGTTTCGATCGGTTATCTGGAGAGATTCGTCTCGGATTATGAACGGGATAACGGTATTCGCACAACTCCGGAGACTGCCCCTCCCACCGGGCATTCCATGGCCGTGGTGGGCAGCGGACCCGCCGGACTGACGGCCGCCTATGAACTGCGGAAACGGGGACACGAGGTTACCGTCTTCGAAGCTTTCCACCGGGGTGGCGGTGTGCTGGTGTATGGCATTCCCCGCTTCAGGCTGCCCCTGGAAGTTATCGATGAGGATATCCGCACGCTGGAAGAAATGGGTGTGAAATTTCAGTATGACGCCATCGTAGGCAAATCCATGACCCTGGATGAACTCATGGGCTCCGAGTTCGGTTTCAGCTCCGTATTTCTCGGTACGGGTGCCGGATTGCCCAAGATGCTGGGAATCAAAGGCGAAAACCTGAACGGGATCTATTCCGCCAATGAATATCTGACCCGCATTTACATGATGGGTGCACTTCATTTTCCCGAATATATTACTCCAATCCATCAGGGACATAAAATAGGTGTGATTGGAGCCGGCAAT
This sequence comes from Fidelibacterota bacterium, assembly GCA_024277615.1. Taxonomy (GTDB): domain Bacteria; phylum Fidelibacterota; class Marinisomatia; order SCGC-AAA003-L08; family JACNLC01; genus JAADGM01. The sequence continues at coordinate 18,071 of JAJRUW010000082.1, forward strand.
ACGGCCATGGATGTCGCCCGCACAGCCAAACGCATGGGCGCCGAAGTCACCGTTTACTATCGCCGCTCCCGGGAGGAGGCGCCTGCCCGGAAAGAAGAATTACGCCACGCCACGGAGGAATTTATCAATTTTAAATTCCTGACCAATCCTGTGGAATTCATCGGGGACGAAAACTATACCCTGAAAGCCATCAAATGCGAAGTGATGACCCTGGCCGAACCGGATGAATCCGGCCGCCGTAAACCCATCGGCACCGGCGAGTTCTTCACGGAAGAAGTGGATACGGTTGTATTTTCACTGGGCTGTAATGTAAATCCCATCATCGCCGAAGCCACACCGGAACTAAAAACCGATAAATGGGGTGTAGTGAGCGCCGACCGGTCCACGCTGGAGACTTCCAAAAAGGGCGTATTCGCCGGCGGCGATATCATCACCGGGGGTGCCAAAGTCATTACCGCCATGGGGCAGGCCAAAATCGCCGCCCAGGCCATGCACGACTACGTGATGAGCCTGGAAACGGCTGAAGTTTAAACCCGGTTCCGGACGAAACATGAAAATAGAAGTCACACGAACCGGCGAGCTTTATGATAAGCTCAAGGAATTAAAACACCTGGATCGCAGCACACTCCAGCTGGTGAAGACGGAGGAGGGGATTTTTATTCAGTCCCTGCAACCCGGCGAAACGGCCACCGGTCTGCTCTTTTCACACAATGATGACCGGGAACTGGTGCTGGCCTTTGCCCGCTTGAATGAGGGTGACTCATAAGCGAAAGCAACCCGCGACAAAAGGCACTGACCCCATTTTTGTTAATCTACAAAAATATTGGAGTGGATGACCATCTCGCCCTCATATCCGAACAAGTCCGCATCAGCCGGAAGTGACACCGGAGACCTTCCGTCGCAACTGAATGATCGGAGGATTGCAGTTCCCGGCCGCCAGAGATATAGCGAGAATAACCTCACCCTTACTGCAGCAGCTTAACACCGGCTATATCAGTTACAATTTGCAGAGAAAGCAAATGAGTGAGAATTCTGTTTTAAGTTTCTATTTTTTCAGATAGGTCCGTATCCCATTCGCGCCCTATGACAATATGAGGTTCACCAGTTCCACCACATCTACTATGTTGACCAGTCCGTCGCCATTCAAATCCTGCAGGGAATTATATGGAGCGGAAGTCATGATATCCCCGACCATAATCACAACATCAACAATATCCAGACTATTATCACCGTTGCTGTCACCGGGAAGGCTCTCCAGTGTGCAATCGGAAGCACAACCGTCACCCCCGGATGTGTTTCCGTCATCACATTCTTCACCGAGACCGACCTGTTGAACACCGTCGCCGCAATACTCAATTTCACAAACAGAACTGCATCCATCACCATCCTGTGTATTCCCGTCATCGCACATTTCATCCGGTGCCTGGTAGCCGTCGCCGCAAATTGACTCAATACATTCACAATTCAAACAGAAAAACCCTTCAGGGCATTCCATATCGTTGCAAGTAATGGGAGTATTGACGCATTCTCCGACGGATTCGGAACAGCTATCTGTGGTGCAGGGATCATCATCATCACAACTGACCTCTGCAAACATACATTCACTATCGATACAAGTATCTTCTGTGCAGAACATACCGTCATCACAATCAGCATCAATAACGCAGCAACCTTCGTCCGGTTGGTTGCCGAAATTTAACTGCCCAAAATCTACGCCGGACTGCCAAACGATTGTGTGAGGTGATTCCGGATAGGTTTGGATGAAACATGGCTGCGGTAATTCTTCTATCAACAATGTAATCCCTGCCGGAAGCGCCTGCATATTCTCCTGCCCCAACTGTACAAGTCTTGTAATTCTTTGGGTTTCACCGGATAATCCGTCCAGATCAGAACCGGATGCACCCGCCAGTGAAATATGATAAAAAACATCGAAGAACGTTTCAACGATGAACTGTCCATTACCCAGAGCAGCAGTTTTCATCATGCCGGGACTTGGCAGGCCGTTATCGACACCTGCCATAATTTGCACAGTGCCTACAAGTGGATTGGAACCTGAAAGGGTCAAAGATATCATCTCTACAGGAACCGGATTCAGCCAGTTGCCATCCACTTCATTTAAAAGCTGTATCACGCCGCTGCCTGTAAGATTTACAATTCCGGTATATCCGACCAGATTCCCAAAGCCGGTTAATTCCGCCTCAGCCGTGGCTGAGAAGGTAATTAGGTCACCGGACTGATTCACATTTGAAAAACCGGTAATCCTGAATACAGCGCCGAGTAAATCTAGGGCTGGTAAATTCTGTAGCAGAGCGGGTGAACTCTGTGAAAATGGGCAATCATTGGGGAGAACACCGCTGGTAGCCGTACTGATGCAGGCCTGCTCCTCGAAGCAGTAATGTCCGCCGGCCCGCGTGACCGTAGCGGCAAGGGCTTCACCGAGTCCGTCCTGTGCTGTGATGACCCAGTTTGACAGTCCCGGTTCACCATTCTGATGGGATCCGTCACCATTGATGTCAAGCCATTTATAGCCTTCAATTGGACAGTCCGGTTGGATATTCTCACAGGTGCAGTCGATACATTCCTCGCCGTCCGGGCAATCAGAGTTTGATTCACACTCTTCGGGAGGCTGCAATGTACCGTCTCCGCAGACCAGTGCATTGCAGTCCTCTATGCAGTCACCCATATTTTGATATGGCGTTCCCCCGAAACCCAGACATGTATTAATATTCATCGTGATACAGCCATTTGGTGTGCAGCAGGTTTCATCTTCTCCCGGGCAGACTTCTATACAATCTGCTATTGAACCGGCAATACTTCCGCCGCTATTGATGCATTCTTCAGGGGATACTTCGAAGCAACCGAGATCGGTACAGCAGCCAATGAGCCATTGTTCTCCACAGTTGATCTGGGCACAAGGTACGCCTTCGTTGAATGCCCCGCCCCAGTTGATACAAGCCTCCTGTGAAGAGACATCCCAGCAGCCCTGATCAGGAACGCAGCAAGCACCACCGTTGCGACCGGCATCTGTCAATTGATTATTCTGTGCACTCCAATCAGTAACGAGACCGGTATTGAGCCGGACTTGGTTAGTATTTTTGGCCGGAGTTATATCCTGAGCGGCAGAATTACTGCTGACAAAATACAGCAGTAATATTGTCATTAAATGTTTCACGGTCTAATAATCCTATCTTTTTGATTGTATGTTGTTCGTAGCCCAATCCGATGATATTGATATGCACCTGACTCTACTGGCTATCTTCATTGTGGTTACAGGGGTGCAAAGATAGGGGGAGAATATTATTTTATACAAGTGATTATATTTATGCTATTTATGATAATTTGATTTCGTTATCAGTATATCAGGAATAGGATATTGTGTTTGTAAAAACAAATCTTTGATTCTGACTAAAGTAGCCGGGCGTCGGCAGGGTTTGAAGGCAACTGAACGGGTCCGATGATGGCATTCAGCAGGATCAAAGGAGGCAACTTTTTTAAATAAACCGTAAGTTCGACTATCCGTTTATTTTTATTCCCGGAGATAGTTCATGCAGATGCCTTGCCCTCTAAAGCTGCAATACATTTTCCCGCAAAGTGGATCTTTAATTTAGTTGATCCGTCTCCAGGCAGGCATAACACTTGTCCTGTTTTGCGGAAACGTGTGGGAATCGAACCCACCAGAGACCGTTAAGCCTCTCAACGGCTTTGAAGGCCGCGGCGCCCACCAGGGTCACATTCGCTTCCATAAATGCAGACGGCTTCACCGCCTGCGTATTATTTCATTTACTCCTCTTTGACTACAAATGAGTCAAGCCCGAGGCCGGCTTTAATTTGACTGCTGACCTGCCGTGCTCTGGCATCGGTGGCATAACTCCCCACAACCACTGCATGCATGGCCTTGCCGTTTTTAATCGTGATGCGGATCTGCCCCTCGTAGCCGCTTTTCCGGAGCAGCTGCAGCCTCTTACCGGCATTCTCCAAACTGCCGAACAGCCCCACCTGTACGCCATAGGCTCCCCGTGGCGCTGCAAATGCCGCTGAATCTTCAGCTGCCGGGGTTTGGGGTGTTTCAGCCGGCCCGGTCTCCAGCAGGGAGTCACCTGCTGACTGCTCGCCGTATAGTTCCAGATAGTAAGCGACTGAATCGGCATTGCCGGAGATTGTCAACGACCGCAGCAGCAAATCGAGGGCCCGTTTCTTATCTGCAGCCCCGGGCGTCTGTCGCAAATACTGCTTTAACCAGTCGCCGGATTTGATGTACAATCCTGATACATAGTAGAACTCTGCAATTTTCAGCATTGCCCCGGGGCAGTATTGATTTCGCGGATACTGTTCACAGAGAGTCCGGTACTGCTGCACAGCGCTGTCACCGTCAGACTGAAGCAATGCCGACAGGTAGAGCATA
>JAJRUW010000083.1 GCA_024277615.1 Fidelibacterota bacterium
AAGTCATCAACAGGCCGAGGGCGGGTAAGCCCCGGCCTGGGGTGGGGGTGGAACCATTTGAATTTACTTCAAATGGCGGGGGAGGATTCTCCTCCCCCGCCTCGTAAAAAGGCGTTCTTCGACTTTTTACGAGGTCATCAAATTATGATGAAGTCGTAAAAAGTCCGTTCGGCCCTTCGACCGGCTCAGGGCGAACGATGTAAGTGATTGATATTCCGTTCATGGTGAGCCTGTCGAACCATGAATGGAACCCTGTGAGTGACTTTTTACGAGACCATCAAATTATAACTGCAAAGAATTTGTCAGTGGGATCAGTTATTGTCGATTATTACCAAAAATGTAATCAAATAAAGGTGCCGACAACTGAAATGACTTCTTTTTACAAGAATGCAATCGAATCAAGTGTTCAATAATAAATTGATAAGAAAGGGATACTGTGTTGTCCTTCCCCGTTTCATAAACATTTTTAATTTCTTCCGACATCAATGTGTTAAAAAAACAGAACAAATAATACTTACGTAGCAACACTTTATATAAATCCTTAATTATAAAATCAGTTCTTGCCAGTTCCCAATCAATTAAATAATTCTTATCGTGTGAAACAATAATATTTCCCAGAGAAAAATCACCATGAATGAAAGAAACAGGCATTTTTTTATTCGCACAATCTAAGATTTTCCTGACATCAATTTTATTTCCAATATGCTCCATATTTTCAGGCGTTAATTTATAAAGATCATCAACAATCCTGGGCAAATCAATCCCTCTCTCTTTCAATGTACACCAACTAATTCCTCTTTCCCGGTAAAATTCCCACATTTTGCTGAATATATCTTTCACAACTTTATCACTATCAGGGTGAGTCCAATTAAGAGTTTTCCCCTACACAACCTCATCACAATAACAAGCAGGACTCAAATCAATATGTTCAGAAAGCAGTGCAGGAACAGCAAAAGGAGTGTCATTCTTTTCAAGATCAAGGCGGATAGAATATTCATTTCTAAATTCCTCTAATTTCCTAACCCCTTTATCTAAAAAAATCTTAACACGACACCCCTCCTTGAAAAAAAATATACTAAGATTGTTTCTTATATGAATAATATCTGCAGAGGACTCGAACTGTACTCTGTCAAACAAAATTCTATAAAGAACCTTGATAAAAGCTAGGTAACTCAAATTGAAAGTCGTGAAAATGCCGGGAAAATCGAACGATTTAAGTTTGCCGACAATGGAATTGACATTACAATATCGCAATTTATCAAGCAGAATATAATAATTATTCTCAACTTTACGATTGAACAAGCAATATTCAACTTTCTTTATTGAATAGTTTATGTCGGATTTAGAGAAAAATTTATATTTGTTTTCTGACATTTATCAATTTTACAGTACTATTACTATACAATCACATGAACTATTCAATAAAACAGTAGCTATTAACATTATAAATATCCTTTAATCAATAAAACCAGATCTGCTTTTCGAACATTATTACTAATGATTGCGAAGAGGTCTTCGTCAAAATCCAACTTCTTGTTACAACCACGAACTCCAAAGTACTCCATATTGTTTGAGTGCATCTTTTCCTTGCCGACCCAACCTGTTTGGTCATCAACACAGTTATAAACCGGCTTTTTAAAAAATAACATGTGCCAAATGCTATTGCTTCTTCCGGTGATCATCCCTTTCCTTACGCCGGGCAGAAATAATTCAAGGCTAAAATTATGAAAAGGAGCAATTTCGTTAAACGGAACCGCTCTTTTCATCAGCTTTATATAAAGTTCCGCAATTGGAAACTGCAGAAAGAAATCTCTAATTTTTCCTCCGGGTAAAAACTCAGCCACAGCTCTTGCCATATTTGCCAAAATAGTGCGGCAACAACTGATAAAAGGGAAATCCATAAAACGTACTACTCTGGTATTGACAATGTAATCAGTCCTTTCATCGGCGTTATGAGGCTTGAACACTATGGAGTCATCAGGGTCAATTTTTTCGAACAAGGTTTGCACACACTCAAGATATCTCAACCGGTCGTGAACTTCCGGAAAGCTGAAAGGCGTCGGGTTAGCCCAGATATAATCAAACTCAATCTCCGGAAATACCTGATATTTGGAATAAGGCAAACCAACCTCAACTATTGAATCAGGATCAATAGCTGCTTCCCGCTCTTTCGGTCTGAACTTCAGGCGATAGTCATAAAAGTTCCGATCGATCACCAGCACCTTGTCAATGGATCTGCCATACAAATTTTCAAAATTGTAATTTCCCATGGCCAAGCCAGTCATCCAAAAATGATGTTCGCTAACTATATTTTCATAAATAAAATCTATCTGACTCCTGGTGTAGGACCATTGGGGTATAATGGTAACCTTAGCGCTGACTGGGAACCCATCGATTATAGCAGCTCCCAACTCAAGGCACAGTTCCAAAAACAGACGGTTCGATTGTGATGTTTTTCGTAATTCTGATTCGTTGAGATCGATCGGAAAGACAGCAATAGTATAATCAGCAGCCAAGAATTTGATAATCGGCAGGTAAGGAGTAGCTTTCCTGAAAGTGGTAAATACCAACACAAGATCGTAGTCTTGCACCGTCTATACCAGCACTATGTGATCGATTATATTGGACCGTGTCAAGCGGTATCCCCTGACAATGAGCAGAATGTTACAATCCAGAAGATATTTTTTTATTGTACAGGAAGGAAGAAATTTCAAAATCAAGATCCGTGTCAACGTCGAAAGCTTCCTCCACCGGCATCTCTATCAAATGAGGATCATCTACGGTCAGAGTCCAGAGTTTGCCGTTGTTTTCTATAAAATAATCCCGGTCAGCAATATAGAAGGCGTGGGTGGCCTTATAATAAAACTCTCCATCGCTGGTGTTCTGCAAGGCGTCTGGATTCTTATGGGTAAGCGCTTCCCCCCGAGAAGTAAACAACCAGTCTCTGTTCTTCATAACAGCGATATATGACCTGTAATTTGTTGCCTGGAAATAATCAAAGGCTTTTTTTATTGTGGAAACCGACAGAAAAGCGGCACAAGAATTCATGACAAATATATATTTTGTCGGCATTCTGGTATAATGCTCAAATGTAATCATAGGATGATGTGGCCCTGGGGCCACCGATTCCGATCTTCTCTCTATCAATTCAATATGTTTGTATTTTTTCAGTTTATCCTTTAACTCCTTTTCGGCAACAGCCAAGAATCGATGTGTAAAAAAATCCATCTGGTCAAGTTTTTCCAAGGCAATGTCAAGCAGACACGAGTCACCATAAGGACGGATCATTTTACTTTTCGTACGGGATGATTGCAATCTGGCGTTTACGACAACAGAAATCGGACGCATATTTTCCACCTATCTTTCTCTTCTTTCTTTTTTAACAATCGGGTACCGCTACCACTCCTGAGTCGAGCAAACTCTTTGCCACCGCGAGATCTTCCGGCCCATCGACATCCATACAGTAAACACGGGGAATAACAACTGGAATTGAACGATCACCAAAAAGATCTTTTTTCTTCAGCAGGGATTTCACCCGCATTACACGGACATTCCCGTGGTTATAAAACAGCGGTTTCAGCTGCTTGTTGAAACATTTCAGCCGTTCCTGAGGGAACAGAAAATGAGATCCTCCCTCATCGTGATAACGTTGATTGTAAGCATGGCTGTTAGGTGCTATCTCCGCTACCGTTTGAGCGGAATCAGCCGCAGGATCGTTCTTCAGCATCTCTAGACATTGCTCTATGTGCGCCGGCTGCACAAAAGGTGAGGTCGGTTCGAGCAGGACAAGAAACTCGGGTAAAGCTCGACCTTCCTCGCGCACAGTCTCCAAGAAGTACAACAACACATCCAGAGTCGATATATTGTCAGCCGCCAGTTGCGCTGGTCTTTCCTGAACTTCAACACCTGCATTTAGACAATATTACGCTATCTGCCGATGATCAGTCGAACAGAAGAGCCGGGAAATGGATTTGCTCGCGAATCCGGCTCGGATAACATAATCGACCAAGGGCCTGCCATTCAGATCAATAATATTTTTTAGCGGGATGGATTTAGAGCCCCCCCTCGCAGGAATTAAGGCCCAAGCCTCTCCTTTTTTCATCGAAAGTGAACGGTCGGACAAAGTGTCATCACTAAGTGAATTGATGATCGTACGAATTGCGTATTCTTCCGTTTCGGCCCAGGCGTCCAAGGTCGAACCACCAATATGGGGCGTTAAAATAAGGTTGTCATGCGATTTCGCATACAACCAGAGGGGGTGTTTGCACAGTCCAGACTGAAACCCCGGTTTGAACTCATCCTCAAATACATCTAACGCCGCGCCAGCCAAAATCCCATCTTCCAAGCTTTGCAGGAGTGCGACATGGTCAACCAATTCCCCTCTTGAAGTGTTAATAAAATACGCCCCTCTCTTGAATCGGGAAAATATTGTGGCATCAAACAACTTCTCAGTCTCCGGCTCATGGGGAACATGAACCGTAACTATATCGTTTTTCTCTACAAGTGCACACAGGTTTTCAACTTTAACGAGACCTGGGTAACCTAACGTCACAAATGGATCGTAATAAGAAACATCCATGCCAAAACTTAAACCAAAGCGCGCGACCATGAAGCCAAGACGTCCAAGACCAACTATCCCAAGACGCATTCTGGAAAGCATCTTGCGGCCTCCAAATGGACGCCTGTCCCAGTTACCGTCACGCACAAACTGCACGGCAGGAATAATATGTCGGGTCAAGGCAATAATCAGTCCCCATGTCAATTCAGCGGTAGGAGTGATTGTTTTCAAAAAAGTTGGATGATCCTTTAATGTAACAACCTTTATCCCTTTTGATCTGGCGTAAGCCACATCAATATGCGGATGCCCGGTGGTATTGGAACCAATAATTTTAAGCTTTGGGGCTTTATCAATCTTGTTTTTATCAAAACGATAGCCCAAGGGGGCCAAAACCACTTCAACATTTGCCAGTATTTCCTCAGTGTCATGGGTTGGATCAGGTTGCTCGTAAACATTAAAGTGTTCATGGAGTAGTTTTGCATTGCGAGGTTGGTATTTGAGTATTGAATAATACAGCAGGTTGGGTTTTTCCATCACTATCAATCCCATTCAAAAATTATGGCAATAGATGGTTGACCAAAAAATAATTTGGGATCATCCCTTTTAGTAACTGATTTGTTTTTGGATTTTGAATTCAATTTTCTTGAGTATATCAACAATCTTAGAACACGATTTGCCATCACCATAAAGAAGGTCCGGTTTATAATGTCCGTGAGCTAATTGTCTTTTAATTGCGGCAACAATTTCATCTTTATCATAATCAACATCAACCACATTACGTCCCCGTTGTCGGCCTGACTGGCGCGTACCGATATTGACGGTTGGCACCCCCAGAAAGGCAGATTCGCGAATGCCTGACGACGAGTTGCCTACAAGGCATGCAGCATTATTTAACAAAGGTGCATAGTATTCGATCGGAAGGCTTTTAAAAAAATGTACATAATCAGGCTGGTATTTTTCTCGAAAGACACGGATTCCCTTGGAAACAGAATCGGAACCAGCATCAATATTGGGCCAGATCCAGATTGTGTTCATTTTTAATTCTCTGATGGCTTCAATAGTTTGGGTGATATGTTTTAAATTATCGTCATACTCTGTGGTAACAGGATGTTGGATCACCAATAAGTACTCCTTATGTAAATCTATCACTGGCCCAACCCCACTTTTTCCTTGGAGATCAATGACAGGCTGTAAGTTATTCAAATTGTTTTCTGCCAAAACATCCAGACTAGTACAGCCAACGCTGAAAACCCTCGCAGGATCCTCTCCCATTCTTATCAGACGATCTGCTGCTTCTTGGTTAGCAGGAAAATGCAAGTGCGAAAGCTTGGAGATAGAGTGGCGAACACTTTCATCCACAGATCCAGAAATTTCTCCTCCTTCCACATGAGCAATGGGAATATTCATGTAGACGGCGGCCATAGCAATAGCAAGACACTCAAAACGATCTGCGATCACTATCACGACATCAGGTTTCAAGTTTTCAAATGCTGATGAAAACTCAATAACCCCTAGTCCAGCCGATTTGGCCATAGCAACCAGGTTCTCACCCTCGACCACAAAATGAATAACACGATCAACGTGATACCTATCCCTAACTAAACTTTCGCCAGCCAAACCATATCGGTCAAGAATTGCTCCACCAGCCAGGATAAGCTGCAATTCCAGATCGTCCGACCGGTTGATTTCGTTCATAACCCCTTTCATTTTCGCATAATTTCCGCGAGTTGTGAGAATGACACATATTTTCCTTTTCTTCATTTAAAAAACTCCCACTTAAGCAGAGTATCTCGGGCAATCCCTTTGTTAACAACTCTCCCCAGCAACTTTTCAGTGTCTGCTGGAGATATACCTGTCCCCGGTCTCTTAGCCACAAGCATCTCAGGAACAATCGTTTCTCCTTTTTTTAAATCACGAGAAGCCACCAAACTTTTCCTTGCCCAAAGCAGGCTTTCACGCTCCAGAGAGTCGGGATTCTTGACCCCCGTTCCCATTCCTGATTCAACATCTCTTATCTGATCAACCATCAAATGAAAGTTATCCGGGCCACAAGATACTTTCCAGTCTTGAGCGTTGGGAACATCAAAATCCAGAGAGATATGTTTTTCAATTATCTTGGCCCCCAATGCAACCGCTGCCAAAGGAAAATGGAAACCTTCAGTGTGATCTGAATATCCTGTTATGACACCTAACTCATTCTTTATTGTCTGGATTGCATTGAGATTAACTGCGTACGGGGGAGTTGGGTATGAAGTGACGCAATGCAGAACGGCTAGGTTTCGGTTTCCTATCTCCAAAAGGACCCCAACAGCTTGACGGATTTCATCCATTTCATACATTCCGGTGGAAAAGATAACCGGTTTGCCCAATGATGCCACTTTCCGGAAAAATGACCAGTTATTTACTTCTCCAGAACCTATCTTATAGACAGGAACATCCATGGCCGCCAGAAATTCAAGGCTCTGTTCGTCATGTGCTGTCGCCATGAACATAATTTCCTGATTCTCACAATACTTCTGTATTTCAAGAAAAGCAGCAAACGGAAGTTCCTTGCTGGCTAACCTTTTCTTCCATTCCTGATTTTCGTTTGATATAAGAGAGTCTGTCTTGAAAATTTGGAACTTTATAGCATCGGCTCCAGCATTTGCTGCGAGGTCAACCAGTTTCAAGGCTTTCTCAAGACTTCCGAAATGTGCAACCCCTGCCTCGGCAATAATAAACACCGACCGCCCCTCCCCCACCATCTTGCCGCCGATGAAAAATTCCTTGGCTGGTATTCGTAGTTCGCTATTCATAACTTTCAACTTAGGGTTTCAGGTTCAGCAAAATATCTCTCGCGGCTAGGGGTTATAAGTTCTTTGATTTCCACACCCCCATCAATCATTTCAAAAACAGGCTTCTTGCCAGCAGGGGCGTCGTTGGTATCTATTCTGGCCAACAGGAGGGGCTCGTGCAATGTAACATTGAAGCTACGTTCTACAGTAAAACCGAAAGCAAGTCCAGATTGCCGGGCGATTTCAGCAACCATTGGAGTTACAGCCTCTTTGTATCCGTAGGGATAACTAATTCCCTTGGGGCTTGCTGAAATCATCGTGCTTACCACATCAATATTCCTTCTGATCTCGGCCCGAACTGAGTCACGACCCATTCTGCCAAGGACTTGATGAGAGTATGAATGGACGCCTACTGCAAAATGTTCGTGCAGACACCTGACTTCCGACTCCGACAAATAAAAATCGTCGCAGAATTGTTCTTGAGAGCCAACATATTCATCAAAGAGTAGATCAACACATTGCTTAGAAAGTGCTGGTGGTAGAACCACATTCAGAAGGTATTTAATTTTTTTCGTTTCAAGATCATCCCAAAAAAATTTATCGGCTATCTTGTCAGGATCGAACATCTCCCAAGAAAACTCAGAACCAAGCATCTCAAGCTTAGCGACAATTTTTTCAATAAAAATATTCGGGTCTAAAATACTTCTCAGCCAGTGTATTTTGTGGATCGTCAGAACCTCCCTTCTGTCATATGGCAAACCGCAAAGGAAAAAAACAGCAGGAATTTTCATTTGTTCCAGAATTGGTACCGCTACTTCAAACTGACTCTTGAGCCCATCGTCAAAAGTCAGGAGGCAGCTGTTTTCCGGCAATACAGTTCTGTTTTCAAGAGCGTTGAGTAGGGTTTCCTGGGAGATGAATTCAAAATTTTGGCCTATTTCCTCAAGCTGTCGAATAAAACGGGAGGCAGAAAGAGAGCTTATTCCTTGATACTCAAGTCCATAGTCTCCCATGTAATGGTAGGTAATTGAAAGGAATCGCACAGAAAACTACTCCACAATCGGATACCTGCTCTGTCGGGCAACCATGTTATTAACATAGTCACGCATCATGCCTTCTTTCAGTTTTTCTTTGATGGCAACCAACGCATCATGATTGAAATCACTTCTCAAGTATACTTGTCCAACCGATAAATCCTTCTTAACCCCCGTTATCTTGTTGTCATGAAAATCGATAACCGTTCTGCCCAAAATCGCCGCTCCTGCCTGTATAGTTTTGCAGCCCAGATCATGAACCGTATCATCAACCTCAGGCACTGGCCTAGCCTGTCGCAGTATGGCCCCGGCATCCACATCCAGCACGGCAAGATGAATGGTGACTCCCACGCACTCAGGTTCGCCGTTGACAAATGGCCAAAGATTAGTACCCGCCCCCCTGTAGTAAGGAGAAAGTCCTAAGTGCATGTTGATACATCTGTTTTCAAAAAAGTCCAGCAATCTTTCACCAACGATACCACTGCCATAAAGGATCAAATAATTCGGGCTCTTTGCCGTTATCCAGTCAAAAACATAATCCTCGTTGACCGAACCGTTAGGAATCATCAAAGAATCATATTGATCAAACTCGACGCTGCCTTGACTGAAAAATTTTTCCTCCGTCCGCTGCCTAGCAGCAAAATGGTCGGCTATCATGCATCCTTCACTGGTCAACGGATCAGCTACAAATGGCTTTTTCGCTTCACAGACGACACCGATTAGATTGAGATCATTGGACAAACACTTTGTTACATATTTATGCCTTAAGCCATCACCTGTTATTAAAACCGCATTAACTCCTTTCTCCATAATTCACCTGTTATTGGGCAGCAATCGACATGTTCAATCCCAACATTCAAGTAATTTAACAAAATGTCGACCAATCGCCTTGCCTGCATATCCTCTATGAGGGCCTGTCTCATTGCCTACGATATTCCGCCTCCCATCCCTGTCGAGGGCGGGATTTGTCAAATAATCGTTGATTGCCGATACCAGAGAATTTTCATCGAAAACAGTTTTTACGCCCCCTGTTGCCAGGACTCTCTTATTGTGATTGTGGTTTCCCATCACCTCGTTGGGCAGGTCGTTTTTGTGATATAAAGCTATGTTGATCACCGGCGTATCAAAAATACTGGCTTCGATCATCAGACTTGAATAAAAACAAAGTACAATATCTGCGTTTTTGAGCAATGAGCCGAGTTTATACACCTCTGTTTTGGGCATGTCAAAACTCATTTTTTGCGAAAGAATCTCAGGATAATCAAAATGGAGATTATGTTGTCTGTCTTGTAATTGTTTTAATTCATCAATCTCTTTCTGGAACCTTAACTTACCATCTTTAATTCTGAAATATATCGGATGGAGCCTGGCGACTACTTGGCAAGGTTCAACAAAGGAACCAGTTGCCATTAACCGAGTCATAAGTTCCAGTAATTTTAGATTCCATGGATACTGGGTTGGACTTTCTAGGCCATAAAAGATAAGTTTTTTCTTTGGGTCGAGTCCAAATTTTTTAAACAATTGTTCTTTTGGATAAAGCATTTCATCTTTGAAATACTCGTCATACTGGGCAACACCGCCGACAAAAACCTGCTCTGGAACAAAATCATGTAAATCTATCAGTTCTTGTCTCATCGTTTCAGTCCAAGCAACAACATGGTCGACTCTGGCTCCAGCCACCCCTTTCGTAGTGGTGTTGTCCCAGCTCAACACAAAGGACAGCACTTTGGCCCCGTTTCGTTTGCCTTCGTGCATAATAAACCTATCATATGGCAAGACCCCCAAAGATGTCGTGATCAAGGCATCGGGACGATATTTCTTGAAAAGCCGAGAATGGACAGTAGGGGTAAACCAGCCCTCAACAACCGGTAGCATCTTTCTGGCAATCCTAAAATTACACAAAAGATAAACCAGCAGATCCAAGGCCAAATTATAAACCTTTCGAAAGAACGACCGATTGTTTCGTTTTCTTCGGTAATGTCCATACCAGTATCTAGGGAAATTCACAAAATATTTATTGTTATGCGAATAAAGCCGAGCAAGAGCAAAGAATGCATGAAGTCTGTTAAAGCGGTAATCGTATTTTTCAAAATCATAATTTTCGACAAACGTATTTTCACCAGCAAACTCTTTCTGGAAATATTCTTCAACAGAGTTTGGCGCCAAGATCACTATTCGAACATCCGAATCTCTCAGTACACTGAAAAAGTCTGAACGCAACAGGTACCGTGCGGAAAAACCCTGGTGCACCACCAGGAAAACCGTTTGCTTGTTTGTAATCATAAAATGACAACTATCTCACAAAAAAACATATGACTCTTTTCCTAAACAAAGATCCTATGCAAATACTTATTGATTTTTTGAACCCTTGCAGGGCCACGATCACTGTACTCTTTGTTAAATTTCTCAACGAACATGCGCACGTCACTTTCGGAGAAACCGGCAAGTTTGTTCTGTTGGAGCAAATAGCTACCGTTACAACTTACCATTGCCTTAATATTATTAATTTGGTTGTTGACTATCCTGCGGCATATATAAGGAACTGAAACATCCCTCACCTCTCTAACCCTATGACCTGAGATTAGATCCAGGACTTCACGCAGGATTATGTCGGAAGAATCCAAATTATAAGCAAAGTATTGTTGTAAAAAGTCCACGTCCGGGTCAACCGTTCTGTTCGAATATCTTCCCTCAAGCAGAAAATTTATCAAGGTATCTTCATTGAGGAAAGATTTACTCACTTCAACTGTAGCATAGGTACACAACTCATTATTCCGCTCAGGAAGTAATGAGAGAGGTATTTTCCCAACCATTCGTGACTCAATTCCGGTCGTACAGTCCGGATGGATCATGGCTTCAGCGCCAACCAACCAAGGAATAACCGAGCCTTCATAGACTACATGCACGTTTGCATGATTACGAAAGGATTTTTTGTATACCTGCTGATTTTCTTCGGGGTGGGGCCGTAAAACAATTGCCTCATCGGTCTGGGTGGAGAGTTTACAGACAAAAGCAATTATCTGTTTAAGCTTTTTAAGGTCAAATTCTATAATTTTTCCAATGTTGGAGATCCTATCACCGTAATTTCGGCGAACAAACGCTTCTCCCCGAATATTGTTGCCAAATCCCATATTAGTGTTAACGAGAAAATATTTACCGAATCTTTTCTTAATTTGTTCCGCTTCAAATCTATAAAATGAGTGAAATTTGGGTTTTAAAAGTTCAAAGCGTGGATGACCGGAAAGAATGGTTCGCTGCATATCAAACTTCTGCCTATTTGACCTCAACAAATTATATTGTTTTTCCCCCCATATAAAAACCAGATCACAATAATTAAAAATTTCTTCAGGATAACGAGCAACGATGGTTTTCGCATGTTTAAAGTCAACCCCACCCTCTTCATCCAGAGAGACAATCAGGCCATCATTCTCTCTAACATTTTCAAAAAGCTTCTCAGACTTCCCAACGTGATAACCTTTGTCAAAATAAATAAAAGGTCTAACCTGAGGGAAAAGCCGATAAATTTCATTTTTGGAGCCGATATAACATTCGTGCCCATATTGAGCAAACTTGACAGCAAGCAAAATCTTGTACAACAGCTCACGGGCCGCACTTTCCACTGGGAAGAGTATTTTATACGGAGGTGTTTTTACCAGGAGGTAAATCCTCCATCTACGATATAATTTTGCCCTGTACAATATCGTGAAAGATCACTTAACAAATAGAAGACCATGCCTACCATATCACTCCTATCCGCCATCCGTCCCAAAGGCGTTTTTTTTGAATATGCTCTTTCAAACTCCTCATTGTGATCGTTCAAAACACCACCTGGGGTGAGTACGTTCACCCGAATCCCAGACGCACCCCACCAAGTAGCAAGCCATTTGGTTAGGCCTATAACTCCGGCCTTGCTGGCAGAATATCCCGGAAACGATTTGAATAACTGATTGTCATAAATTCCGTGGTCAGGACCAACGATCCCGTAAATACTTGAAACATTGACAATGCTGCCGCCCTTACCACAGGACTTCATGTGCCTGCCACATTCACGGGCCATCAGAAATGTCCCAGTCAAGTTTATATCAATAGTTTTTTGCCACAAGGCCAAGGGATACTCTTCAACAGGAGCGAAAACATCGCCCTCCTTCCGCAGACTCTCGGACGTAGCAGCAGCGTTGTTAACCAGGCCGTCGATAATACCCAGCTTTCCAACAGCCACCTCAACACATTTCACCACCTCATCCTCTTTGGATATGTCCACGGTTATGCCGGTAGCCTCTAACGATTGAGCCAGGGACAAAACATCAGTAGCTGGATGATCGGCGATTACAAGTCTAACGCCTGCGG
Source organism: Fidelibacterota bacterium (assembly GCA_024277615.1). Taxonomy (GTDB): domain Bacteria; phylum Fidelibacterota; class Marinisomatia; order SCGC-AAA003-L08; family JACNLC01; genus JAADGM01. Next base: position 12,714 of record JAJRUW010000083.1, read on the forward strand.
CGGCAAGTGCTTCGGCATAGGTTCTCCCAAGCACACCGGTCGCTCCAACCAGCAACACTCTCTTGCCCTTCAGATCGAATTCAGCTTTCATGACCGTTCCCGTATTTCTCCTTCATCAAGAATTCAACGATTTTGGCATCCAGCTCTGAATCTATATCAAAACTTTTCTCTACTCCGATGTCATAACCTTCAGCGTGCCCATCAAAGAGATAGTTGGCCTTTTTAACATATTCCCTGTCGAGAACGTAGATGCTGGCAACATGATCATAAACATCAGGGGCTCCTTGGCGACAAACGATTCGCTCCTTCAGGGATTTACTAATCTTCATCGCTCCTTGTTCGTCTTTTTCAACAATATTGAAATATGGATTTTTTCTCGCCCTGCACACTGAAAAAACTGCATCAACCTCCCGAGTCGTCCTTATAGAAAAATACTGTTCTATCGCCCGTTCAATATCAAAAGGGTCTCTGAGCGGGTTGGTACAGTCAAGGTCGACCAAGACATCAAACCGCTTATCATAATACTCTTCAGCCGCCTGCAAAGCATGTTTCCACACCTGGAACTTTCCCACATCTGGAGCTGCCAGCGCTGGCGGCCTTAAGAATGGCACGTCAGCACCTGCATTTTGGGCAATCCTAGCTATTCCTGGCGAATCAGTACTGACGATTAACCGGTCAATTAATTTCACCCTCAAAGCCTGTTCTATTGACCAGACGATCAGAGGCTTACCTAACACCGGTCTTATATTTTTTCCTGGTAACCCTTCGCTACCGCCTCGGGCTCCGATAACACACAAAATCGACATGACAGTTATGAAATTGGAATTTTTCTATTGGTTGCGGCTGACACCTGGGCTGCAAGAGCAACCTTCAGTGCGATAACACCATCATCAAAAGAACAGACAGGAGTCGCAATGTTGGACTGCACCTGGCTGATGAAATGTTGCATATGATCCATAAACATCACATTTCGGTTAAAGCTTGATTCAGTTGTATGGAGAATATCTTCACCTTTGTTGTCTAAACGAACAAGATGGCCAGAAACATAGTCCCATCTGTAAATTACCTTCTGAAACACAAGTTCAAAATGTCTGCGATATGCGGAACTTACCATATCCATCTGTACCTGTCCAACTCCGCCATTTTCCATAATGAATGTTAGATTTGTCAGGTCATCAGCATTCAAGTGAAGATCACTGATGGTAGATTGTACGGCAAAAACTTCTTCAATTCGCCCAAGTAGCCACAGAACCAGATCAACTTCATGAATCAGATCTAATAAAGCTCCTCCACCGCGCTTTCTGTCAGAGCTGTAACATCTCCGATAATCAACACCTGGTCTCCACTGGTCCAAACGCTGCCCTACTGCAAACTGAAAGGCGTATAAGGGTCCGACATCGTCCTTGTCAAGGTAATACTTGAGAGCTTGTAATCCTGGATGAAATCTTAGCTGGCAACCCACCTCAACGATCAGCTCCTTTTCGGCGACCTCCCTGCTGATCTGTTCGACCAACGCCAAGTTATGTGAAACCGGTTTTTCGAGAAAAAAATGTTTCCCCAGCATCACAGCCTGTTCGGCAATATCAAGATGAGAGTCGGTCGAAGTTGCAATAACAACTGCATCGGCATTGCTCATGGCATCTTTAAGATTGTATGCAAACAAAACATTCGGGTCCGTTGCGAACTCTTGCCGCACCTCTTCCCGAAACCGCCATACTATAACATCATGGCCCAACGTACGGATATTTTTAATATGACGACGGCCGATTGAACCAGCACCACACACAAGGAATCTGATAGGTCAACCTCCCTATATTTCAACACAGTTTCGACTCGCTCACATGGAATAACGATCCGGGTTGAAATAATGCAGGTTTCTCTTGACCCAATGATAGGTTTTTTGAAGCCCTTCAGCAAAACTTACTTTCGGTTCCCAGTTTGTGATTCTTTTTATTAATCGATTGTCAGCAACTAACCGGTCCACTTCGCTTTTTTCCGGTCTTATCCTGCTCTCATCAAGTTCAATATTAACCTTACGCCCCGAAAGCTCGATCAACATTTCCGCAACCTTTCCAATCGACAATTCCTGCCCAGTGCCGATATTAACAATCATTCCTTCAACTTCCGGGCATAACGCAAGAGCCAGCATGCCGCTAGCCGTGTCTGTAACATAATTAAAATCACGGGTTGGATTCAGCGCCCCCAACCGCAGAACTTCATGCCCGGATGCCAATTGACTGGCTATTGTCGGGATAACTGCCCGAGCTGTCTGACGTGGTCCAAAAGTGTTGAACGGGCGGCCTATGACTACAGGCAGGCCAAAGGAGAGATAAAAGCTTTCCGTCAGTTTATCCGCACCGATCTTGGTGGCAGAATATGGGGACTGACCGACAAGAGGATGACTTTCATCAATAGGCACATGCTGTGCGGAACCGTACACCTCAGATGTCGACACATGCACCAGCCTCTTCAAAGAAGACGATCTGCGGCATGCTTCAAGAACGTTCAGCGCTCCAACAATATTGGTATCAACATAGGCCCGGGGAGCATAATAACTATAAGGAATGGAAATCAAACTTGATAAATGAAAAACATATTCAATCCCTAAGTGAGCTTCTCTTACGCGTCCTGGATCTCGTATATCACCAGTAAATATTTCCACATCTTTCAACATCTGCGACGACAACTCCCGAAGCCAGCCGATTTCATTCCAAGAATTATAATAAACGTAGGCGCGTACTTCTGCGCCATCGTTTAGAAGTAGTTCTACAAGATGGCTGCCGATAAAACCGTCTGCTCCAGTAACAAGTACCTTTTTTCCTTTGATCGAATTATTCATTAGTCATCCACCCATTTTTATGAAATCTTCCCGGACCTGCTCCAAATCAGAGGGCGTGCCGATATCAGACCAGTACTCATGCACAGGAAAAACAACAACTTTTTTCCCGATTGCCAGACATTGCTCAATAAGGTCTGTCATATTATAAAAACGGCCTGCCGGTATCATCGCGAGCAAGTGTGGAGAAATCACATATATGCCGGCGTTGCACAGGAAACGCTGAGACGGTTTTTCCTCCAAGGCGAGAACTTTGCTCCCTTTTGAACGGATGACACCATAAGGAATGTCCACATGATACCCGATTGCGCTAACTGAAAGATCGGCTTTTTGTTCACTGTGGTAATTGCTCAGATTGACAAAATCCGAAGTAGTGAAAACATCACCGTTCATGACTAGCAAAGGCTTCTTCAATTGATCAGTAATCAAAGATAGGGCCCCTGCTGTGCCCAATTTGTATTTCTCGCGCAGATAGTTGATGGTAACACCATATTTTTCGCCACACTGGAAATGGCGCTCAATAATATGGCTAAGGTAATTCACAGAGATATATATTTGTGAAACCCCTGCTTCCTGTAAACGCCGGATCTGTCTTTCAAGAAGAGGAATACCACCAATCTCTACCATTGGTTTGGGAATATTCTTTGTTAGTGGGCGAAGACGTATTCCCTCACCACCAGCCATAATGACTGCAGCGGAAAGAGACTTCCCCAAATCATCTACCGCTTCATGTTCGACTAAGTCAGATAAATGAACAATCTTAACGTATCGGCCATATTCATCCACCAAGGGCAGAGCCCTGATGTTATTGCGGTATAGTAGATCAATTAAAAATTGACGCTCTGTTTTTTCCGGTGCTGAAACCGGATTATGGTTCATGGCCTCAAAAGCTGAGCTGTCCATGGAACCACCTGACAACAAACACCTCCGAATATCGCCGTCAGTCAGGGTACCAAGCAACTTGCCATCCGGAGTAGTGACAACTGCTAGCCGTCTAGATGTTTTTTCAATTGCGGCAACCGCGTCATATAACGTTGCGTCGGCAGTAAGAGGAACTTCAATCATCTGTACCATCCGTTCTGTATTTCCCCATTCAACGTCATTTTTTTACGAATCAGTGCTTGATCAATCCGCACTGTGGCAAGAATTTCCGCAATTTTCCTGCCAGCATCACCACGATAATAGGGATTATCTGTCGTACGGCAACGTTGACGGAATTGCTGGTCATTGAGACAACGGAGGACAGTGGCAACGATGGCGTTTTCGTCGTAACCAATATCGAGCACGTTGTTGCCGCGCAGTCGTCCTTCCTGACGAGAACCGATATTGACGGTGGGGCAGCCGAAAGCCGGTGTCTCCTTGATGCCAGAGGAGGAGTTGCCCACGCAGACTACCCTATAGGCCTCGTCGAGAGAAAGGGCCAGTATCCCATGGTAGAGGTAGCGGCCTAGGGAGCGATGCACCTGCGTATTGGGAATACCACTCGCTTTGAAGGCATCGAGCATTTTTATGATCGCTCGTCCTCCGGCATCGTTATTGGGATAGGTAATGATTATTTGTATACCCTCTTGAGCAAGCCTTTCTATCGCAGCCAGCGAGGGGGCCAGCTGTTCGGCTGCTTGAGCGAATTCGGTAGTAACCGAATGTTGGGTAAACAACACCACTGGTTTGGAAAGGTCCAGCTGCAGCCGCTGAGAGATTTCGTCCGGCTGGGCGAAACGTCCCTCGGAGATTAAGTCGATAGCAGGAAAGCCGACTGTATGAACCCTCCAGGACTCCTCCCCCATGGCGAGGATGCGGTTGGTGGCCTGTTGGTTGGTGGTAAAGTGAAGATGGGAGAGCTTTGTCATGGCGTGTCGAACGGAATCATCAAGCGCGCCACCCTCGGTGAGATCACCACCCTCGATATGTGCCGTCGGGATATTCATCTGACTTGATGCCACGACCGCAGCAAACCCTTCAAAGCGATCCGCATAAACTACCATCATGTCGGGCGCTATCTGAGATAACACCTTGCTAAGTGAAAGTATTCCCGAACCGATTGCCTGAGCGGTTGCATAGAGTGACGCAGCGTCCATCTTGATCTTCACTTCGGCATCGATATGAAACCCATCTGAAAGAATCTCTTCCAACGTGCGGCCGAAATTCGGATCAAGATGGGCACCTGACACAATTAATCGGTAATCAAGATCCGGGTGTTGTGAAATAGCACGCAAAATTGGAAATTGTAAACCATATTCCGCTCGGTTCCCCGTAAAAACCGCAATAATACGTTTCTTCATACAGGGTCACCTACTCTTCGCATCTGCATCAATAGCCTTATTCCCTCCTTTATTCCAACCAAGGGCTTCCAATTGAATTTCCTCATTGTAGCGGATATATCCACTATATTCACGGACGGTCTGTTGCTCGGGCGGGTAGATATCACGTTGCGGTTTTGCTCTCCCGCCTCTTCCAGCATTAAACACGCAAGGTCGGCCACTGACGTACCTGTCCCGCTGCCCACATTGTAAACACCTTTCTGAGCAGAGCACGCCATGACCATCAATGCTTGGGCAACGTCATCAATCCAGATAAAATCTCGCACAGGATTTGTGTCCCATACCCGCACCGGTCCTTCCCCGGGAATCTGAGAAAGAAGCTTTGAGACGACGTTATTGGAAGCCATACCTGGACCGTATATATTGGATATCCTCGCCACCACTCCCCCAGCTCTTAATACCACTTTTTCACACGAAATCTTAGTTCTCGTGTAAAAACTATCTCCGTCCACAGGATCTCTTACGCGATGGGGTTTGGATGTTCGATCACCATAAACCGCAACAGACGAGGCGTAAATCACTTTGCCGAAGCCCTTTGCAATCAGGGAATTAAGCATTTTATCAGCAGGTATATCGCAATTGTGTCTAGTCCCTTCTGTGTCGCTACAATCGCGGTTTTCGGCAAGATGGATTAGAACATCTGCTGCAATTGTGTCAGAATATTGGGTTACACGTAGAGAAGGCAGATCCGACATCGGTGATCGGGATACCCCAATTGCTTCAAAACCCTCGTCTATCAACAGCTGAAGGAGCGTACGGCCAATGAAACCCGATGCACCGGTCACAACAATTCTCATACACTACCATAATCACTACTGTCCGGGTGTTTAGGTGATCGAAGCCTGTAACATACTGTTATAAAAAGAGAAAAGCCTTGTTTTTGCCTGTCACCGACTTGAATCGGAAAACCCGAATCAGCTATCCTTCTTTAACTTTAAAAGGAGGAACGG
>JAJRUW010000084.1 GCA_024277615.1 Fidelibacterota bacterium
CCTCAGGCTGGTTCAGTTCGGGGGGAGGACTCTACTGCTCAAATTCATCTCCGGTGCTCACTGATGTTCGCATTACAGGCAACACGGCCAATCTGGGAGGCGGGATTTTTACCAATTATGCCAGTCTGCTCATCGAAAACAGTCTGATTGCCTATAACACCGTAAGCGGCGCCAAAGCCCGGGGCGGCGGGATTTTCTGCGGTGTCAATTCCAGAGTAAGTTTGAAGACCGTGACCGTGCAGGGAAATCTTTCACAGTGGCACGGCGGGGGCATCTATTGCTGGACGAATGCTGAGCTTGTATTGGACCACAGCGCCATTTTGGATAATACCGCCAGCCGCTGGGGTGCAGAGGGCGGCGGGATCTATTTCAACGGCGCCACGGGCCGGATGGACCATCTGACTTTGAGCGGTAATTCCGCCACACGGGGAGGCGGTCTGGCCTGTGAAAATGCAGACCTCACACTGGTAAATTCTCTCTTATGGCTGAATACTCCCGGAGAAATATTCGTTACACCTGCGGAGCAGCCCAGCCGCCTGCTGCTGGCAGCCACCGATCTGGAAAAAGCAGCCACCCTCAGGCAGGTCTCAAACCTGCAGCTCACCCTGCTGGGGGGAGTCATTCAGGAAAATCCCCGCTTTGTAGATCCCGACTACGGGGACTATACACTGCAGGATAATTCCCCGGCAATCGATGCCGGAATTGAAAAGCTGACCTACGAGGGCCGGCTGTTGACCGACCACCGGCTCGATGAATACAAGGGTCTGCGTCCCGATCTGGGCGCCTTTGAATTTGATCCCGGCAACGCTCCCGGTATTGTAGGTGATTTGAACCGGGATGCCTTCACGGATATCCGGGACCTCGTGCGCCTGATAGACCTCATCATTGACGAGCCCGATGCCGTTGACATGGATCAACTGGCGGAGAAGATTATCCGCAAAACAGACAAGCCCGGCCCCGGACAGGACGAAACCGGCGACGCTTTTTCATCCCTGCGGCTGCAGTTAAATCTGGCCTCAAATATGAACCGCAGCGGACTCGATCCTTATTGGCGCAACGGCGGAGTAGTGGAGGTCAGCGGAGAGATGCCCTTCTATTTCGGCCGGGTGCAGGGCGGTATTCAACTGCTGCCGTACTACAGCCGCAACAGCAATATCCCCGATTTTTATACGGGACTGGTGTATCTCGGCTGGGGTTACGAATGGCATCTGAATCCACGGCTCTATTGGTATAATTTCCTGCGTCTGGGGAATACGCAGATGACTTTTGACGACCCGAATGTAAATGCAGCTCTGCGGACAGAAAGTGAGCTCAGCACCAGCGCCGGCTCCCGGCTGACATTGCCCCTGACTAATCAAATTACAGCGAATATTTCCGTTAATTATCTGATCATCCACACCCACAAACCCATAAAACTGTTCTTTATCTCAGGAGGACTGGGTTACACGCTGCAGACACCGGCCTGGGTCAAGAATATCCTTAATTGAAAATCCGTCAGCTTCAGATTTTACTGCTTCCGGCCCTCGTATTCAGTCTTTTTACAGAGGATGCCGGCGCAGCGAATGAGGAATCCATACTGCTGACCTCGGATGATCTGAACCGCACGGGCATCATGCGGCCGAACGATATATTTGAAACCCTGGACATGTGGCAGGCCGAGACACTGGACGGTTACACTTTTTCAGCCAGTCCCTGGGGAACCCCCATGACCCGCACGGAACCCTGGAGTCTCGTGATTGACGGCCTCATGATCGGCAATCAGCTGCTCGGATTTAATTCACTGAATCTGCTGCCCATAACCCTGAACCGGATTGACACTCTGGAAATTTTTACGACCCCGCACCGCCTGGGCGGAGAACTCCTTCAAAACGGCGGACTTCGTTTCCGCAGGGCACCGGCTCCTCCCGAACTCTCCGTCAAAGGCAGTTTTCATATCGGCAATGAAACGGGCGATCCGGGACCCTTCCGCTATACCGAATACAACAGCATCAACATTGACAAAATCGGGCCCGATCTGGCGGCAGCGGTGAGTTATGGCGCTAAACGCTGGGAATTGCTTTCCGATATAGGCTTTCAGCAGTATTTCCCCACGGATGAAAAGATCATCGGCCGCATTGGCAAAGTGGCTCCGGATTCACCGAAGATCAAAGCCCTGACAAGTTCGGCGACCCTGAGACAAAAAACCGGCGGCTGGCTGAATGAATTCCACTGGTTCGGCGTGCTCAGCGAAAATTATCTTTTCTTTAAACCTGCACTCCGGGAATTGCGGACACGGCATTCCGCCAGGCAGTTGTCCTGGCAGCTGCTTCATAAACTCAAAGAGCGGGGCCTGTTCAAACTGCAGCTCAGTCTGAACGAAAATGCGCTTACAAAACAGGTAAATCTCCCCGATATCAACTTTGATCTGGTTCAAAGAGCCATCAGGTTTGAAGCAGAAGTCACCCGGCCCGAGCCTTTTTTTACCAATCACTACGGGATACGACTGCAAAAAAAAGAAACCCGCTCACCCTATCTTGACCGGCAGTTGAATACAATCTGGGTGAGTCTCTTCGAGCAGCTGGGTTACCCGGTCACAGAGTCGCTGGGGCAATCCGTACAATTTGCCGTGCTCGCCGGCGACAACAAACTCACCGGCAATGCCGTGCTGACTACAAACCTGCGCCTCGGCCCGGATCAGACAATCGTCTCCACATTGTCCTTTCTGGGACAACTCCCCGGAGAATACGACGGCTATGCCTATTTTTTTGTAAAAGGGTACGATCTCCCCGAGCGTTACGGCTGGGACTATACGCTGCAGAGTCCGCTGAAGAGCAGCCGCAAGCTGCAGGGGTCGCTCAGCTGGTATTACCGCCCGCCCCGAAGCTGTGAAATCAGCTTAACTCTCAAATACGGCCGCTTTCGGAACATTTATCTCGAGACGGGAGTGGTGCATTTTGACACCACTCTTTTCAGACTCAGCGGTACTACAATCGGCAGCGGTGACGGGGGCTATGAAACGCTCACACTCGGATTCCGTCTCAACTACGATCTGAACCCCGGTCTGAAAACCCGACTTTTTGCCGGATATACGGGACTGCTCAGAGGAGATCAGGCCAGCCGTGTACTCTTTTCAAAAGTGCCGGATGTCAAACTCAGCAGCAAAACGGAATACGAACATGCAGGGCATTTTTCAATGTGGCTGCTCATTGCCTGGCAGGCCCGGGCCTATTGGCCTGAATATCAGGGAATCGGCCGTGAGAGCGGAGGTTTCTATGAGGCCCGGATTCCCCCCCAGACAAATATTGATTTTGCAATTCAAAAATCTTTCTGGGAACAGAAGCTGGTAACCTCCCTGATCGTAAGTGATGTGCTGAACCAGAAGCTTTATTCTCACCCGGCGGGGTCGGTGCAGCATTTGAGCCTGTTCATCCGGATCGCCCTCAAACTGCCCTGAATATGACCCGGCCGAAGCGGTCGTCCTGCAGTCACTCAAAAACAGCCGATAAATATTGCGGCAGGTTTTCCCGAATCCCAAAAATACAGCAAAGCCGGCCACGGAATAGAAGTGTGTTATCATTTTACGCTATCCACAAACCCGTAATTTTAAAGAAAACATTTTTTTGGAACTAACTGCATGTTTTAATTGAGATCAGTATTTACCCAGTATATTTAACAGCTTATGATGATAAAAATATTTCCCGGCAGCCTGTTTCTCTATTATCCACATAGACTGTTACATTTTGCAACAAAAATTTTATACCACTTTTTGCAAATTATTTTTGCCGGACGAAAGTACCGAATTTAGCTTGTGGATAAGTATCCACAGGCATATTTTTGGCCCGCTTTGGACAGTGCAGCCCTGCTTTTTTAGGCTGTCAGCCGTTTACCGTTTTGAGGTTAAAAAGATTGCTCACCCAAACCTGCACTGCCTGTAAATTAAGATTGTATTTTTCTCAATTTTATGGACGGTTGGGACAAATTCGGGGTGAATTCAGAATTACGGATCAGGTCCGTTCGCAAAATATTTTTTATCAGCTAAGGCCATGAAGTTAAAAATAAAAACCGGTGCTGTCTCCGATGACAGGGAATTATCCCGGGAGATCAAACAGCACGAAGAAACTCAGAATGCACTGCTGGATACGGTCCGGGGGCTGCTGTTCCTGCTCAAAAATTTTTCTCTCGATCAAAAGGAAATCAACAGCGATGCCTTCCGGAAAAATATCGATGCGTTAAGTGACAGTTTATCGGTTGAGGATGACAAACAAAATATTGGTCACGTCTTCAAAAAGCACACCAAAAAATTACTGGCCTTTATTGAGCGCCAGAATGAGTATATCCGGGATAAGGAAAAAGAGCTCAAAGACATTATCGAACTGCTCACCCGGGCTATTTCCGAGCTGGATACCGAAAATCAAATCTTTACCCGCACCATGTATTTGCAGAGCGAAAAGCTGGAAGCCATCACCCGTCTCGATGACATTAAAACCATTAAAAACTCCCTGAAAGTCGAAATTGATCACATCAAAGAGACCGTTCGGAAAAAACAGGAGCAGGACCGACGGCGGGTTGAGACGCTGTCCCAGCGCATCAGCCGGCTGAATGTGGAGCTGGAACAAGCCCGGACGAAATCCCTCACCGACGGCCTGACGGGTGTCAACAACCGGCAGTCCTTCGATATGTATATCCGGGAACTGGTAGAAAAGAATTCCGTTATTCGACATCCTTTTGCCCTGTTCATTCTCGATATCGATGATTTCAAGGCCATCAACGACACATACGGCCACCAGACCGGCGACAGGATCATTCTTGCCATGGTCATGAAGTGCAAAGAATTTATTCGACAGGAGGATTTTATTGCCCGCTACGGAGGTGATGAATTCATCATCATTCTCCAGGGTGCGTCCTTGCGAAATGCAATCAAGCGTGCCAAACAGATTAGTAAATCAATTGCCGGGTCGCAGTATCGGGTGGATGATCTCAAAAAAGGGTTGACGCTGGGTTTTACCGTGAGTATAGGTGTGAGCGCTTTTCGCAAAGGAGATACTATCAGCAGTCTGATCAAGCGGGCAGATGACGCGCTTTACGCTTCAAAGCAGAAGGGGAAAAACGGAGTCGTGTCAGAGAAAGATCTGTAAACCAATTACAGAGCATGGATGCTCTGCCTGCACCCCAAAAATCTCCGCTGCGGAAGACGCTGATCCGTTCGCTTTCGCTGCGGCTTACTTACCGCTCCAAAGAGCTTCAGCATGACCCTCACGGAGCAAACTGTTTTTGGCACCTCCTGCCTGAATGATGAAATGAGCAGGGACGGATTTACACCGTTCGGAGAATAAGCGCCCTGGGTTGCACCGCTGGTTCGTTAAGTACAATCACTTTTCATTAATTTTTTCTGCTACGACCAATGGGAATTCCCTAATAGTTGTTTCAAAACCGCCGGCAGTGAGTGTGTCTAAAACACCACCAATTTCCAGAGTTTGTGACAAATAAGATGAATCAATTTCTCCGGCTAAATAGATTCTTGTATATTCAAAATCCGGTTCACCTGATAACCACTCATACTCTGTTAAGATAAAACCAGATGGATCACCCTCTCCACCGGCCCACATTAGAGTATCAAGAAAATATTGGACGGTTCCATCGATATGGACTTTATAGTCGTCATAAACATTTTCTGAATTATCGGAGCAGGTTATTGTTAAAATGCTTACTATTAAAGTTCCAAAGATGATTGTTAATATTTTCATTTTTTCAATCCTAATATTATTGTACAACTTTTACCTAAAAATCCCTTATAGGGCATAAATATCATCGAAAGGGTGTGTATAAGTTATCAAATTATATTAGCATATATAAGAAGAATAACTCAAATACAGAAACACCCAATCGATGAAGAATATAGCTGAAAAAATAGTACCTGA
>JAJRUW010000005.1 GCA_024277615.1 Fidelibacterota bacterium
AACCTGTGATACACCCGCTTCAGGTTTCAATCATTGGTTTAGTGGAATCTGTATTCAGAGTACAAGTGATGCTGTTAAGACTTATGCGGGTTACAGTTTCAATCCTTGGTTTAGTGGAATCTGTATTCAGAGAGCAGTTTTTGACCAACATATTGTCATTCTTTTGTTTAATTCCAACAAAATGTATCTCATAATGTCAAAAAACCATCTCAAAATTGTCTATTACCTCCTTTTTATTAACTAAATTTCTAAAGTTTACTTCAATTATCTGCTGTGTTTACCAGAGTTTAATGAATATTCGTTTTTAAACACAAATATTTTTATAAGTACAGTCCATGCATCTAATTTTATAGGATGTCTTTTTTGGCATAATTTCAGTCATTATAATTGTCAATACATTATCAATGATTCGTCTCGTACGAGATATTAATTGATCATTAATATCTACCGTAACTGTTTTACTCCCACCTCTGATATAAGAAATATACCCACATGTAACAGGCAGGTGATATGTACTCTTAATAAGCAAACCATAGATGGCCAGTTGGATTTTATGGGTCCTAAAAACCATCTCTTTATAAGGTGAAAATTTATAATCAACCGGTGAAAGCGTGCCATCTTTTTTAAATAATATTTCATCTACTATTCCCCGGGTTCTTAAAGATTCATCCGCAAGATAAACATTTGTTTCTTTTTTTATCGTGGGTATTTTCTTTCTCAGATAATTCTTATTATGCCTGACCCGGTCTTCGTGAACCTGTCTCCCTTTCTTCACTTTGAACCGATTATCTTCATATTGTGAAATTCTTACTACATTAAGGAAGTAAGTAAACCTGGGGCAATAAATGTACTCCATTACTTCAGAGGGAGTGATCATAATTTGGCTTGCAGGATCAGCAGCGAAATATTCCTTTGGATTAACAATCATGATGTTTATTAAAAAATTAAACTTTTAATCTCATCCGACACCATCTTTTTATCGAATGCCTGCCCCTTCAAAATAACTTTCTTGAAATCTGCTTCACACATAGGAAAAATATAAACCGAATCCTTTTTTTTATCAATCAGTTCATCTACAATTAAAGCCAGTTCATCGAGATCATTACGATTGATAGAACCTAAAAATACGGATTTCTGTACTCTGTATAAGCCTGTTTTCTTCGTCGCTTTGACCAGCTTTCGACGTATTTTATCACTCACGATATCATAGATCACCCACACCAGATTATCTGTTTTTTTCATAATCAAAACTCTAAAGAATCCGACTTGGAATTTATTTTTTTCCCGGGAAACTTTTTTATCCAGGAATTCGCCAGTTGATGAAGATCAAACTGAATGATCGCCCGTCTTTTTATTTTCCTGCTTTTATATTTAACCGGCGTATCAAGGAATTCATTAAATTCCGTCAGGAGGATGGTTTTACCTTCTTTATTTAAAGTCAGTCCTTTTCGAAACGGGTCAAACATTTTTTTATTCACTTTTTTACGGGAAAATAATTTTATAACTGTTTCTTCTGCAAAAATCCGATATCCCTCGATAACATCAAATACCATGGATGTTTTCGCATAGTGGTCCGTATGGATAAATCCTACATAAGGGTCAATTCCCGCTAAAACACATGATCGCTCAACAATCCCGTACATGACGCCATAAGCATAATTCAGCAGACAATTAAATTCATCCATCGCCGGATTTCGTGACCTGCCCTTGAATTGAAAACGTTCCGGGAGCATCATGCTGATAACCGACCAATATTGTCGGCCCGCACTGCCTTCAATACCCATTACCGTACCACGGACGTTATTATCGCCGCTGTTTGAGATTTTTTCCAACTTTTCGACGGCATCCTTTAAGTATGCGATGGACTGAGTAATTTCAGCAGACAGTCTTGTTCTTTTCAGTCGCATCTGTTCCAGAAACTTCAATTGATTATTAAATTTCATCAAAATAAATGAAATACCGATTTCCATTCCTTTTGAAGATTTGGATATTTCAAGTTGTCTTTGACGTATTCTCGCCGTAGAACCTAATCTATCATGCCAGATGCGACCAAAAGGGTCCCCATGTTTATCCATGAATAAAATGTCGATATTATTTTCTACCGCCAACTTAACGGCATCACTGGATAATATAGCCCCTGTTGTAATCACAATTGACCTGACTTTTTTTGGTGATATATGATTCTTTTTGCTTTCAATTTTTATCTCGAAAAGTTCATCTCTCACATGTAGATAAGCGCCGTATGTATTTATCACAATCTGCATAAATTTACATTCTATAATACTATGTACTGTTCATTAATCAGACCAGATAAATTCAAACCGGTGTAATTCCAATCGTCATGTAAATTATGTTTAATAAAATTGTACATTGTATAGTTCAAATGATCTGTAATGCCTTTTTCCCCTATAAAACTGATACTGAACGGTTATCATTTTAATGAATTTGTCTATCTTTTTCACTGCTTCCACCTGGGTGTTTTTATAAATGTCTTTTCAACCGTTGCCAACAGTATATAATCGTTTAATTCTCTTAAATATTCGTATTAAATCCGACTCTTTTTACATGAGGTTTCCTTGGAGTTAAAACATTAAGCTGCTTTGTTCCGGGGGGAGTCGAGAATCAATTTTAAAGCCGGTATCAATATTATAATAATCTGATACGCGGTCATTCCGGAGATGATAAATTCCTTTATTATGTTCATTTGGTAAACATTTTTTAGGAATATTGATAATATATTCTGAAAGGTTTCTCCGGCCTTGTTTTAATGCTACATTCTTATCAAAGCCATTTTCCATTTCAAGTGTTTTTCGATAATCTTTCCAAATCTTTTTTGCAGTATCATCAAGTTCTACATAAATAGATGAAGAAAAATCATCATCAATTAATTTCATCTCAATTTTTTCATCTCCATCTTTGTATTTTAATTTTTCTATTTTTTTTAAAATTTCAGTTGAAGCTGCCTGAGAACCTCCAATTATTATTTCAGTAAAATATTGATTTGCTAAATCATAAAATTCAGATTCTGGAATTATTTCTTTATGTTTCAAGACCTTCATTGTTTTTTGCTTAAGAAAATCTTTGTAAATACCTGAGGGGGTCCAACTATTTGAATCTTTTAATGAATATAAAATTACTTTACCTTTTACTCCATCCCTATTTTCACGGTTGCAACGACCGCACGCTTGAAATATATTGTCTAATGGGGCAAAATCCCGAACTACAATATCTAGGTCGATATCGACGCCGGCTTCGACAAGCTGAGTAGAGACAACCAATATAGGTTTTTCCCATTTCCGTCTTTTTATATTTTCAATCCTTTTTAAACGTTCTTTTGGAATGAGATGTGAAGATAAAAACAAAATCTTGTGAGAATGTACAGTTTTGAAAAAAATATCGTGCAATTCCCTTGCTGAACGAATTGTGTTCATTATAAATAATAGATCTTTTGATTTATTGTCTTTCACTAATTCAATAACATTATTACAAAATGTTTCCCATTCCATTTTTTCTTTTTTTAAGTTAGATACATCTAACTCAATGCGATTTAGTGATTTGAACATTTCTTTTTTTTCAACAACCAATTCTTTAATTTCATTTTCTTCTTCAGAAAATATCAATGGCATTGTGGCTGTTACTAAAATAATCCTTGTTTCGAGCAAACTTGTCATTTTTAACAGCAATGTTTTGATCAAATGCCAGTATTCGTGTTGAATTGATTGGATTTCATCTAATATGATTACAGCGTTACTAAATCGATTAAACTTCCGAAGACTGGAATTTTTATATGAAATCAAAGAATAGATCAGCTGAACAAATGTCGTTACAGTTATTTTACTCTCCCAACCTTCAATTAAATGGAGAGCCTCATTGGGCGTATATTCTTTTACGGAGTTTTCATCTTTCGCAGATTTATAAAAAATATCCGTTAAATGATGGTGCTTTAATAATATTCCGGTATCATCTGGAAGGTTTGCAGATTTTCTAATTTCATCGAATACTTTAAAATTTTGGTCAATTACAGATGTAAATGGCAGACAATACACAATATGGTCGTGGGAAAATTTTTCACACAAATTTATAGCAGCATTTAAAGATGAAATTGTTTTTCCTGATCCGGTAGGAATATTTATCGATAATATTCTTTGAGATGCATCCAAGCATTTGACCGATTCTTCAATAGAAATAAATGCGTTTTCACGAATCGTATTAATCGGATTTCCAGGATCATTATTAAAACATCTCTTATAATAATATACATCATTACTTTGCAACATTTTTGATGTAAGTATTTTACTATCTTTCAAAATAGCATCGGTTTTATCTGCTTGTAGTAATATTGAATACAATAAGTTTAGAGCAAAATAATATTCTGAAGTGAATCTACTTCTAATCCGTTTTACTTTACGTGGTGTTCTCGGCTGGAAAAATTTAATTGATTCTAATATAAAATCTTTATTTATATAACTATCATATCCTTTATTCCTCAAAATATTTTTATATTCCATGAAATCCAAATTATCTAATTGAATTATGGTGTTCTTAAAATCGCTATCACAAAATGTAAGGAGATTAGTAAAATTTTCCAAATTGCCATGGTGTCTACGAACAATGATTAATCCAAAAAGTTGTAATATTAAATTATCAGTTAGCTTTTGCGTTAATATTCCAAAAGTCAAGAGTGCTGAAACCAAACCATGACTTCGCTTTTTCCTTTCATCAGAATTCGATGGTTTTTGGGGATTATTCAAGTATTTTTGGAAAAACTGCGTTGCTTTACCAAAATCATGAAAGAGAGCAGCAACGGAAATGACTTCCTTTAATTCATCACGATTAAAATTGGGAAAGTCAAATTTCAATTTATCAAATAATGTTATAGCCCTGCTATGAACTCCAAGAATATGTTCATGTAAAAATCTATCCGGATGTGATTTTAGTTTAAAGTGGTATGATATAATCCTCTCCTACTTTTGTAATATTTCCAATAATAGCTCTAATAGGCTTTCCGTCACTATCAAATAAATATTCATCATATTGTTCGACAATTCTACTGTTATCCGTTCTCATTCTAACAGGAATATTGTTAACAAATATTTTTCTGTTTTCAAATTCAATCTCATCATTTTCACCTATTAACTTTTTGGGAATTATTGAATTTATTTCCCAGAATTCATCGTTTGATTCAATAGTTTCTCCTTCAAAAATTCCCATAAATTTAAAATCTGCAATATTCCATGCAAGCCCTAGTGAAACCGTGTAATGAGATTCGTGTTTTTTAAGATTAGAAACTAAATCCTGAAAATACTTTTCATTATTCCAAGCAAACCATATTCGGAAACTACCATCTTTAATAAATTCCATCGTAGTTTGCTTGTGTTGGTCGAAGCGATAGAAATGCTTCGGGCTGGTTGTTTTCAAAGTATTGAACGGAATGACCACTTTCTTAATTGTATCTCGAACTCCCACAGCAAGCTTAAAAGAATTTTCAGGGAAATATTCCCAGTATTTATTCTTATCCAAACCGACAATTGCAGAAATCATCCCCACAATTGCAGTGCCGGTTGGAATGCTGAATGTCTGGGGAGACATTGTTGTAAAGGGTTTTTTGAACTGGGCGTAATCTGCCCGAACATCAAATACCACAAATTGCATAATATCTCCTACAGATTTATTTGTTTCCAATCTGATGGTATCTCGAGTTGTAAACCACTATCCATCAAATAATCGACTGACTCAATATGTTGGCTATTTTCATTCAACGCAGAAAGTAAATTACTCAAATCAACTTTAAAATCTTTGATACTTCGGATTTTTAACTCATTATCGAAATCATTTAATTTGATTTTTTTGTCCAAATCACCTATAAAGAAATTTGGACTGCTGTAATTCACTTTAACCAATAATCGTGGCATTTGTCCAAATTTGCTTCGACTAATTAGATTTTTCGTTCCAAACCACATCCCTTCTAATAGCAATTTCTCATCATTTGTCGTCATTTTTGTATGCTTTGCGGCATTTTGATTAATGATACCATGAAATGCGATGAAGGAATAAGGAAGAATGTATTCTTCTCTGAATGTTTTTTGAGTCAACCCAGCTTTTGAAGTGAAAGCACCTGTTCCCTGGATATGCTTTATTTCTACTTTGTGCAAAGAACGTCCAATTTTGAATTGGGTTGGTCCTGTAAAAGTTATTGAATCCTTGTCTAAAGGAATCACACCACCGAAAATTCTAATATCTATACATTTTTCTAAAATAGAATTTAGATTCTTTCCAAAGTCATCCGCTCTCTCTTTTCCATCCTGAAGTCCACCTTTTTCAGTATTTATTTTACTGGGTCTTTCCCTGACAAAAATGTCTTTCCCATTTTCACCATTATAACCTTTATATTCAAAGAAATAATCCCTGATGGTTCTTTTCAAACGCACATCGGTTACGAAATTAATACCGGTTTCCTCATCGATTCTGGGTTTGTTTTCATCCAACGGGTCACCATTTGGATTCGCATCGGTTACATCGTAGCAAAAAAGTAATTCACTTCTATTTTTAATTATTTCACTCATTGTTTTCTCCTTCGGTTTCTTTTTTTGATTTAAACTGTTTATTAAGATTCATTCCTATCGCAAAGTAAAAACTGATTTCGTCAACACTTTGCTGTTTGAGTTCGGGTTCCCCCGATTCCATCAATTTGGCAATAGATTCTTCTAATTCATAATAGTAATTAGATTTATATTGCTCTAATTTTTCGATTGATTCAGGTAACAATCGCTTTATTGCTCTACTATCCAATTTTAGTCCATTTAATCGACTTCGAAATGGCGTTGCGTTTCTGTTCTGATATTGAATGTCCATCACATTTTGAGCCAACACTCCTGTAAGAAAGACTGCTTTCTTCCAATCTGCATCATAAAATTCAGGATGGTTTTTAAAATAGTCTTCATATTTGTTTTCCATTTTTATCTCCATTTTTCCTTTGGTATGTTCAATTAAATTCAATTCATACAAAATTTTGAGGAAAATCATTGCTTTCTCAATGTCATGATAAAGTGCCTCATTTCTGAACCCTTTTGCTAAATGTTCAGAAATTTGATGCGTAATAAATGTCTTACTTATTTTTTGATCCTTTAAAATTTTTGTAGTAATATCTAAAAAGTCATTATTAAAGCTGCTTGGGAAAAATGTTTTAATAATTCCAAAATTGAAAGAAAGATTATGGCTTTCTCCCTTTTTATACAACCCCCTTAAGTTTAGAAACTCGTCAAAGTTTTCAACCTTCTTTTTTGCATCGATTATTTTTTGAAAACGAGATGGTAAAATATCTTCAGCTTCTTGAAGAATTTTAAACTCACTATTACTTGCTTTATAAAAGAAAAAAGTAAATGTTGCTTGGTCTTTTTGACTTGCCAAAGTTTCAAAAATATCTTCTTCTAATTCATTTCGTAATTGTTGATTACTTTCTTCCTTTTTACTTAAAGCTATATCCCTAAAATCTTCTTCAATATCTTTCAGGTTTTCATAAAAATCACCTCTGTCTAATGTAGGTGTAGGGATCAGGAAATACTTATTCCCGTAGAAATATCTATTTAAATTTCCATTCAATTTTTCTTTGGCAAGACGGAGATAATTAGCACAAGTGGGACAAACAGGATAATTTTTCCAAGTTTTATTTTTTTGAAATCCTCCCGCAATATAGGCAGTTTCGTTTGCAGAATAAAATTTGAATGTGCTACAAAAACCATAAAGTTTCTTCGCAACACATCCACAAGTATAGCAATGAATTCTTTCACCTAATGATATTGTACTATATTTTTCATAGTAATCTTTGTCGATTGATGTTAAATAATTTTCTTTTATAGGTTGAAAATATTTAGAATCTCCAACATATTCTCCATTAATATGGATTGTACAAAGGTTTGAATTATCCTGTGATACAAAATCAGAAATTTTATTCAAATAATTATATGATTTCTTTTCAAATAAACTTCCTTGCTGGTCGTTTACTTCGGCATCATCTAAAGATTTTACCCAATCTAAATAATCCTTATTAAACAAATGACTTAAAGAAGATAATTTTGGATTTATCAACTTACATACTTTCAAAATCCTATTAAGTTTTTTCAAAGATTTATCAATTCCTTTTGCGTCTATAAAGACGGTTGGGAAGGATGACACTTTATTTCCTTTAACATCTTTTATTAATAAAACTTTTTCACGTTTTGCTTTATCGTATTCATAAATATCAATTTCTTTAAAATAACAATCATTTTCATCTAAAAAGAAGTTTAATACAATCACATTTGCTGATTCTAATGTATTGTTCAAATTGAAGGAATTATTGTCACCTTCATTTTTTTGGACATATTCTCCCAACATTTTTAATTTATTAATCATGACTATCCTTTCTTATCACGAATATACTGATTGAATTTATCATTTTTCCAATTTTGTGGATTATTGATTATATAATCTGCAATCCGTTCATACGATTTATCATCCCGTATGATATGGTCATAAAATCGTTCCTGCCAACCGAATTCAAATCCTAAACGATGCGCGTGTTTGGAAACTGCAGATTTAAACGAACCGATTATACGCGACACCGAACCCGATTTTGGTGATATTTTTGCCATTTGTTTATTTTTTGAATTATTTGCGTCCATACCCGAACCGGGATTTACGACGTCACCCATGGTAGAGACGATGCATGCATCGTCTCTACCATTAAAACCATCATTACCATCGGCCCAATGGATACCGCCGATATTATTTGAACCATCATCTATATCATCCACATTCAAAATTAAAATTCCATGGATATGATTCGGCATAACCACAAATTCACCTAATTCGACATTTTGCGTATGGTAAATTATTTCATGCCACAAAATATCCGCGATGACACCAATATTGGATAATTGCATTTTCCCATCCACAACGTCACCAAAATAAAATTCCCCGTTTCTCGTGTTTGTTGTAATAAAATATCTCCCCGGGGAACGGTAATCCCAATTTTCCAGTCGTGCTGATAGTATCCGATATTTATTTTGATATTTGTTATTGTCCATTTAAATCACCATCATTCACCGAAATAATATCAACCCTCTGCTCCCAAAATCCATTTATTTACAAACATGTTTTCAGACGTTCCCTTTTATTTTCCCCTGATTATTTTCTTCCCATGTGATTTTGTGTTATTGTGCATTACCACCGTTCCGAATCCCCGGGCGGTTTGTTTCCCCAGTCCAAGATAGTCCGGGATAATAAAATTTGTGGTGAACTCTCCTTCGAAACAGGTCATACGAATATTCTTGAAATTCCGGGACACAGGTTTCAGATTCGATTCAACATATAACGATTCAAAGTCTTGGATCCAGTATCCGAATCCATGGGAAATCGATTTTAGATTTCCCAACAGTATCTTTTCTAAAAAGGGTCGTTTTTCGTTCCATTTCAGCTGCCTGTACTGATTGTAATTTTCCTGTTTCAGCGCCATCCACGGGAGTATGAAACGATAATGTTTCGGGCTATCGACCTGACCGAACCGAACTGCTTCCAACTTAATGGATTTTTCATTGATCACCCGAAATTCCTGCCCGATCTCGAGATAATCCACATCCATAAAAACCTCTTTTAGCACAGGAATTCCGTCGCCTATGGCTATCAGAGCGGGATGTGAATCAATAATCTTAAACTGTATCACCGGATAGGCATACCGAATCCGTTTTTGATTATCTTGAAGATGATTGTGGATAAGATCGAACTTTGCATATTTTTCGGCGAAAAATCCGCGGAGCTTAGGGATGTCAAACGGCTTGAAGGAATGGTCGTTTATAATAATAGTAATTTTTTGATATTGACTCATAATCGATGATTTTCTTTTGACGTCTATGGATTAAAACCACTCTAAATTGCAAATATTCGGGTTGGAATTTATATTGTTTTTATAAAAAATATTGTTAAAATAATTTATAAAATTATTGCAATAATATTTATCATTTCGGAAATGGAATTTCAGATCTATATTAAAGAATGTGTATATAACGTCGGCACAAAACGTGTGATTCAATTCCGGGAATTATTAACCAAACGCCGCCTTCCGGAATGTTTACGAACTCCATTCAGTCAGATTATTGCGCCTGCTGTAATTTGATGTTTGGATTGCAAATCAAACGGGGAAAATTCAATCCGGCGTATTTATACCTGATACTTTTATTTTTATTGGGTGTATGAGTTATAACCGAATGTTGCAGTATGCGGAGGAGGGCCGGGCCGGAGTCCGGTTTGAATCGTTCGTTAAATTACGAAGATACTATACTTTTTGTTTTGGAGTTCTCCCTTTCCGAAAGCGCTGCTTTAGCGGGTCCCCGGTGAGCCCCGGTTTACCGGCCATGAATTCGATGCTGCCTACGGTGCGTCCCAGAGCCCTGGCCAGTTCGTTGTTGGATTTCTTGAGATAATACCGCCGTAAATATTCTTTGTCTTTTGAGGTGTATTTCGGAGCCCGGTCATTTTGAAGCTTAAGAATGTGAGCCTTTCCCAAAACAGATGACCTGCTGCTGTTTAAACAAGCGGCCAGCTCATTTACCGGCATCTTCCCATAATTTTTTTTCATAAAATTGACTTCATCAACCGACCAGCTGATATTCTTTTTCCTAAGAATTCCCATGCGGTTGAGCTGATGTGACACTGACGAAACGGAACGATTTAATTTCTCAGCCAGATCGCTATTATTCATGACTAAAGCATGCAGTCTGATATAATCGATTTCTTCTTCTGTCCAGGGCTTATTATTATGTGCTCTCAATTTAAAAAGCTGTGCTTTCATCCGAATTGCATCGGGTGTACGATCCAGTACTTTGGAAATCTCTACTGTGCGTTTTTTACCGTACCAGTCGCGCAAATATTCCAGTTCAGCCCGTGATCATTTCAAAACGGTATTTCGTCTGATTTTAAGTTCTCTGGCTTTTGAGCGAACTTGCTTACCGGTGCAACCCAATTCCTTTGCCTCATAGGCCGAACCTTTAAGTGGATAGTATTTTTTAAAAAAGAAATTTCACTCCGCGACCAGCGTTTATAGTCGTTTTGCGACCGACGATCCAGTTTTAAACGGGCAGCCTTTACCTTGATTGCATTCTTGGTCCTGGACAATTTTTCAGCTACAGGTCCGACACCGGTGTGCGGATAGACTTCTATGAGATAATTAAGCTCTTCTTGCGTCCATTTTCGATTTGTCATGTATCTGATCCCGATAGATTATTGGTAACATTAATATTCTCTTCTATTATCATAGAATTCACAGTAAGATCAATGCCTGAATTTATATTACTTCACCGATTGGAAAACGGAATAACCGAAAATTTAAATGGCAATACGGGGAGGTTGCGACGCATCCTTTAGGTCAGCAGGTATTTGAGCGGATGAGGGGAATCGGACCCCCGTTTAAAGCTTGGGAAGCTCTCGTTCTACCATTGAACTACATCCGCAGTTTAAAAGGTTATTCCCTGATTTCCTGTTCTTTCTTCTCCTGAAGTTTGTTCAGTTCGTCAATACTCTTATCTGTCATTTCCTGTACATCATCGATAGCACGTTTCAAATTGTCTTCAGATAATGAACTTTCTTTATTGAATTTTTTAAGCTGCTCATTTGCATCCCGACGGATATTGCGAATAGCAATCCTTCCCTCTTCAATGATCTTATGTACCAGGCGGATTAGTTCCTCCCGGCGTTCATCAGTGAGAGCGGGAATATTAAGTCGGATCATTGAACCGTCATTATTGGGCGCAAGCCCCAGATCGGAGGCAATGATAGCCTTCTCAATATTTTTCAGAGTATTTTTATCGTAGGGGAGTATCACGATCTGCTGAGCTTCGGGGATAGAGATCTGAGCCATATTTTTAATCGGTGTGGGTGTCCCGTAATAATCGACTTTAACCATGTCTAGAATGCTGGCTGAGGCTCTGCCAGTACGGATACCGAGTATTTCGCTGTGGTAGTGATCGATGGCCTTATCCATCCTGCTTTTTACATCTGCAAATAGTTCATTTATCATGTTGAACTCCTATGATGATACAGTCGTACCTATATTTTTACCCTTGATGAAGCCCGTCAAATTTTCATCATTTTTTATATTTAAGACAACAATGGGTAAATTATTTTCTTTACACAGTGTGACGGCTGTAAGATCCATAACCCTCAGCTCATCTTCAATTACTTTTTTGAAACTTAGGCGATGATATAGTTTTGCCGAAGTATCCTTTTCAGGATCTTTGTCATAAACCCCGTTCACTTTTGTGCCCTTGATGATGACCTCGGCATTGATCTCTATTGCTCTCAGGGCGGCGGCGGTATCAGTAGTAAAATAGGGATTCCCGGTTCCTCCGGCAAAGATGGCTATACGGTTTTTTTCGAGGTGGCGCAAAGCTCGTCGGCGAATATAGGGTTCACCGAGCTGTGTAATCTCAAGTGCCGACATGACCCGTGTGTCACAGCCCTGATGTTCCAGCGCTGACTGCAGGGCAACGGCATTCATAACTGTGGCAGTCATACCCATATAATCGCCTGTCACCCTCTCGATGCCATTATCTACGCCGGCAGAGCCCCTGAAGATATTCCCAGCTCCAATAACGAGACCGATCTGTACTCCAAGGTCATAAACAGACTTTATCTGTTTAGCAAGACTTTTAATAGTTGGGGGGTCATAGCCGAAGCCCACATCACCGGCGAGAATCTCTCCGCTTAATTTCAGGAGGATCCGCCGGTATCGAGGGATAGTCATTTTACAGGAGAGCGGGCGTCTTAGTCAGCGGCAGGAGCGCATTCGCTGACTTCGCCCAACTCAAATCTGGCAAACCGGCTTATAGTGATGTTCTCACCCAGTTTGGCAATGGTTTCGGTGAGCAGGTCTTTAACCGTCTTGTCGGGGTCTTTTACGAAAGATTGCTCCAACAGTACGACTTCACCATAAAATTTTTCAATCCGTCCGTCCACTATTTTCGGTATAATGTTTTCAGGTTTGCCGGATTTTCGGGTCAGTTCGGTAAATATTTCCCGTTCCTTTTCCACAACACCCGGGTCCAGATCTTCGCGGCTTACAACGAGGGGATTTGAGGCTGCGATATGCATGGCGACATCTTTCGTGAATTGCTGGAAATCAGGCGTCTTGGCAACAAAATCAGTTTCGCAGTTCACTTCCAGCAAAACTCCAAGTTTTGCTCCCGGGTGAATATAGGTCGTTATGGCTCCGTCATTAGCGGCTCTTCCGGATTTTTTCTCGGCCTTGGCAATTCCGGCTTTTCTGAGTACTTCAATGGCCTTTTCCGTATCACCATTGGCTTCCACGAGTGCTTTTTTACAATCCATCATTCCGGCACCGGTCCGGGTTCTGAGATCTTTTACAGCTGCAGCACTGATGCTCATTTATTCTGTCTCCGTTTCTTCAGTTGTCACATTTTCGGTTTCCGCTGGATCCTGTTCCACGACAGTTTCAATTTCTTCTGCTGTTTCTGCCCCTGGGGCCGCTTCCTGCGTAGCTGTATCCACAACCTCTTCTTCTATCTCGGCTGCTTTTTCAACGGGTTCTGCTGAGCTTTCAACCACGCCACCACGAGCCTCGATGATCGTATCAACGATATAGTTAACTACTATCTGAATTGAACGGATTGAATCATCATTGGCAGGAATGGGAAAGTCAATTTCTTTTGGATTGCTGTTGGAGTCAACCATTCCGAAAATGGGTATTCCCAGACGTTTGCCTTCTTTTATGGCAGTACTTTCATGGATCGCATCCACAAAAAAGAGTGCTGCAGGCAATTGCTTCATGTCTTTGATACCACGATGCAGGTCTGCCAGACGAAATTTTTCACGCTCCAGCAGGTTCAGTTCTTTTTTAGTCAGATTATTATATATCTCCGAAGATTCTTTCTCCAGCATCAACAGACGCTTGATGCTTTTCTTGATGGTCATGAAATTCGTGAGGGTACCACCCAGCCAGCGTTCCACGATATAAAACATGCCGCACTTGTCGGCACCTTCCTGAATGATATCGACAGCCTGTTTCTTGGTACCGACAAAGAGGATATTGCCACCGTCACGGACAATTTTTGATATTTCTTTGGAAGCGATTGCCAGTTGACTCATGGTCTTGTTGAGGTCAATGATGTGAATCCCGTTTTTCTTCATCGCAATGAAAGGCTTAAAGTTGGGATTCCATTTGCTCGTCGGGTGGCCGAAATGAACACCGGCCTTTAACATATCTTCAATTTTGATTTGATACATAAACTCTCTGATTATTCTTGTTTAACGTTTTGAGAACTGGAAGCGTTTTCTTGCACCGGGCTGTCCGTACTTTTTCCGCTCAACTTCACGGGGATCCCTGGTCATCATACCCGCTTTTTTCAGGATGGGCCTCAGGTCTTCATCAATCTTTTCCAATACGCGGGAAATCCCCAATCGGATAGCGCCGGCCTGCCCGGAAAGTCCTCCACCGTAAACGTTGGCAAGGATATCATATTTTCCGGTCATTTCAGTAATTTCCAAAGGCTCACGGAGTACCATTTTGGCAGTCTCGCGGCCGAAATAATCATCAATAGAACGATTATTAATAATGATCTTTCCTGTACCTTTTACAAAACGGACACGAGCCACGGATCTTTTTCTGCGACCCAAGGCCTGGTGTATATCAACTTTTTTACGCATTCAGTTCCTTAACTTAAATTTAAATATCGAGAGTTTTGGGCATTTGTGCAGCATGCGGATGATCGGGGCCGGCATAGACCTTAAGTGCTTTAAGAATCTGTCTGCCCAGACGGTTGTGGGGTAACATTCCTTTGACTGAATTCTGGATAATCCGTTCAGGATGTTTGGTTCTGAGTTGTTCGAGAGTAGTAGCCTTGCCGCCGCCCGGATACCCCGAGTGACTCCAGTATATCTTTTCAGTCTCTTTATTAGTGCCGGTCACAGCAATTTTGTCCGCATTGATCACAACGACGAAATCGCCCATATTCATGTGGGGAGTAAAGAAGGGTTTCCGTTTACCGCGCAAGACCTGTGCCACTTCGCTGGACAGGCGGCCTAAATTTTTGCCTGCGGCATCCACGAGATACCAGTCTCTTTTAATTTCTTTAGGTTTTATTGAAACAGTTTTCATCAGTTCCTTTGTTCTATTTTTACTAAGGAATAAAGCCTGCAATATTATTCGGTTTATGACTTTTGAGTCAAGTTATATTCGGCAAATAATTCGATATAACCGGATTGATCGGCAGCCCTCTTTATCTTTATGTTGAAATCACCAGCTGAATATCACCTGGCGGGATTGATATGGTACCGTGGTCTGTTTAGTCTGTCGCCCTGAAAATGTACTTTGCTCTGATGGTCAGTTCAGGTTTCCCCTTAAAACGCATTCCTCTCATGGGTGTATTCTGTGAACGCGAAAATATATTTTCTTTTTCAAAGGTCCACTCACAGCGCGGATCTATGACCACCAGATCAGCCGGAGCACCCTTTACAATTTGTTTTGTCTGCAGATTTAATACTTTTTGCGGCTTGACCGTGAACCATTTTATGACATCCAGGGTACTCGCTCCTGCCGCGGTTAATACCGTATGGGCCATACCGAAAGCAGATTCCAGTCCGAGCATTCCACAGGGCGCATTGATAAAATCTTTTTCTTTTTCCTCTAAAGTATGCGGTGCATGATCCGTGGCTATGCAGTCCAGCGTTCCCTCCAGCAGACCTTCGATCAATGCCAGCCGGTCGTTCTCCGAGCGCAGAGGGGGGGCAACTTTCAGATTTGTATCAAAATCTCGTATGGCACCGTCCGTAAGCCCCAGATGATGCGGGCTGACCTCGGCGGTCACATACACACCCTTTAATTTGAACTGCCGGATGAGATCGACCGATTTACGACTCGAGACATGTGGAATATGCAGCCGGCCGCTCGTGAACTCCGCCAGGGCCAGGTCCCTGTACACCATGACAGATTCGGATATATCCGGGATTCCCGGCAACCCCAGCCGTGTGGAAAGTTCACCTTCGTTTATTTGACCCGCATCCCGCAGTTTGATATCCTCAGCATGGTTGATCACGGGGATGCCGTACATACCGGCGTATTCCAGCGCATAACGCATGAGCAGTCCGTTGGCCAGAGGAATACCGTCATCCGATATCCCTACTGCCCCTGCCCGGACCATTTCGCCAATTTCGGCCAGACCTTCCCCCTTCTGTCCGGTTGTAATAGCTCCGATCGGATGGATTTTTACCGGAAGCCCAGCAGCCTTTTCATTAATAAATCTGATGGACTCCGGCGTGTCCAGCACCGGAGCGGTATTCGGCATGACACAGACCTCGGTAAAGCCGCCGGCAAGCGCCGCCAGAGAGCCAGTCTCCAAGGTTTCCTTATCCTCTCTTCCGGGTTCCCTGAAGTGAGCATGAATGTCCGTAAACCCCACCGTGATGATCTTCCCGGTGCAATCCAGTTCGGTCCTGTCCTCCGGTAAGTCCGTATTGCCGACAGCTTCGATTTTGCCGTTTTTCAAAAGGATTGATCCGGTAATTGTTCTGTCTTTATAAGGATCGAATATTTTACCGTTTTTAAGCAGCAAATACCCTTTGTATTTTGATAATCCCATTCTACACTCCTTAGTCATTTGGTCCCAGCAGCAGATATAGAATGCTCATTCTCACTGCTACACCGTTCAACACCTGATCTAAAATGATAGCTTGTCCGCCGTCAGCCACCACGCTGTCAATTTCAACTCCCCGGTTCATGGGTCCGGGATGCATGATCACAATCTCTTTTTTATGATTCCTCATGCGCTCTGCGGTAATCCCGAAAAAGTCGCGGTACTCCCTGACAGATGGAATCAGTCCTACGCCCATTCTCTCACGCTGAATCCGCAGTACATTCAGAGCATCCGCCCATTCTATGACCTCATCGATGTCATGATTTACTTGTACTCCAAGCTCCTTAACGCCTCCGGGGATCAGGTGAGGAGGCCCGCACAGAGTCACCTTCGCCCCCATGGTTGTCAGCCCGAAGATATTTGAAAGGGCCACACGACTGTGCAAAATGTCGCCTATAATGCCCACCTTGAGACCTTCAAGCCGGCCGAATTTCTCATGCAGGCTCATCATATCCAGCATACCCTGAGTGGGGTGCTCGTGAGTCCCGTCTCCTGCGTTGATGACGGTTGCATCCACAAATCTGGTCAGTTTCAGCACTGATCCCGGCGTGGGGTGCCGCATGATCACGGCATCCATTTTCATTGAATGGATATTCTGCACCGTATCTTTTAAGGATTCTCCCTTTGTGAGACTGGAAGATGAAGCCGAAAAATTGATTACATCGGCAGACAAACGTTTCTCGGCAAGCTCAAAAGACATGCGGGTCCGGGTGGAATTTTCAAAGAACAGGTTTACTATGTTTCTGCCGGTCAGGGAGGGCACTTTTTTGATGGGCCGGTCAAGAACCTCTCTAAAGGTATAGGCCGTGTCAATAATTTTCTGCAAATCCTGCTTTGGTGCAGTCTCAAGATCCAAAAAATGTTCTCTTGTAAGATTACCCATGCTGTTCCTCCGTATATTCCATCAGCAGAACGGCATCTTCATCGTCTACTTCTTTCAGGTGGACATGAATATGTTCTCGTAAAGAAGTGGGGTAATTTTTACCTACGAAATCAGCCTTGATGGGCAATTCCCGATGACCGCGGTCCACCAGCACACACAGTTTTATTGAGGCCGGTCGTCCGAAGGTAAAAAGCTCTTCCATTGCTGCTCTTACTGTTCGTCCGGTATAAAGCACATCATCCAGCAGCAGGACATTAGTATCATCCAGCGGAAAAATGATATCAGTAGATTTTATCTCCGGTGAACCCAGATGCGTTCTGAAATCGTCCCGGTAAAAAGTCACTCCCAGCATACCCAGGGGAATCCGGGTGCCGGTAATCGCTTCAATCAGACTGTGGATTCTCCTGGCAATGAATTCTCCCCGTGTACGGATCCCGACCAACACCAGGTTCTCCAAATCAGGATTATTTTCAACTATTTCATGGGCCAGGCGTGTCAGTGTACGTTTTACATGGGATTCCTGCATGAGTTTTGATTTTATAGTTTTCATATTCTGCCTCTGTTTGATTTAAATCGAGCCTGTGTAACCAGGGTCGTGTTACAATTCACAGGATAGTCCGAAAAAGGTTGTACGAGAGATAGCGGCAGGGTTGGCTGCATTCCTTTTCTACCTCTCGTGCAGAATTAAAGGATTATGCCTAAACGAAATTAGGACAGTTTTACATTGCTGAAAAATGATTAATTCGGTTATAATTCTGTGGTCGGGGAAGACGACATCATGCTAAAGCCGGCTGCGAAAAATATATTACGATTTGCCCATTGCAAATTTGTAGTATCGGGAGAAAACATTTATGGTGAATAACTGATTTATTTGCTAAGTCGAATTAACAAAAGCTCGTATTTTTTGCCCATGATCAAATTGCTGGATCAATATATTTTAAAGAATTATCTCAATAAACTCTTCGCTTCCGTGCTTGCTTTCACGGTGACATTTCTCATTGTCGATTTGATTGACCATCTGGATAAATTTATTGATTCATCTATGCCCAGGGTTGAAATATTCAGGTATTATTTGTACACTTTCCCGTGGTTCATCAGCATCGGTTTACCGATGTCCTTTTTATTGGCTACGGTGTTTTCTATGGGCATGTTGCAAAAGCGTAACGAATTGACGGCCGTTAAAGCCTCAGGGATCAGCATTCACCGCATCAGCATACCCTTACTGATCGTAGGACTCGCAGCCAGCAGCTTATCTTTCTATTTTGATAATCTCGTCGTGGCTCCTTCTCTGAATAAACGGTCCTTCCTCGAAGAGAAGTTTTTCCAAAAACGCAGTAAGCGCTGGTCGATCAAAAAACAGGATATTTTCCGCCATGTCCGGCCCGATGAAATTTTAGGGATCAAACGCTATACTTACAAAACAAATACGGCCTATAACATTTCCCTGCAAAAGTTCCGAAATGATGACATCATCTACCGTCTCGATGCACCGACTATGGTCTGGGATGAATCCGCACAAGCCTGGAGGATTCCGCGCTATCGCACGCGGACATGGACCAGAGACGGTCTATTCAAATTTAATTATGTAAAAACGGATACTTTATTACGTCTGAATTTCACACCTGTTGATCTAACATCAACCTCTGTAAAGCCGGAAGAGATGAATTATTGGGAGTTGGCCGGTTTTGTCCGAAAATTGAAACAAAACGGGATC
The DNA here is from genome assembly GCA_024277615.1 of Fidelibacterota bacterium. Taxonomy (GTDB): domain Bacteria; phylum Fidelibacterota; class Marinisomatia; order SCGC-AAA003-L08; family JACNLC01; genus JAADGM01. The sequence continues at coordinate 19,277 of JAJRUW010000005.1, forward strand.
AAAGACCCGCGTTGGGAGGTGAATCTTCATTTCAAAACAGCTTTCGCCTGCAGCAGTTTTCTAATGATCCTGTTTGGCCTGTCACTCTCCATAGGCAAACCGCGTAGTAATCTGGCTGTGGGTATGGGTATCAGTATTTTTGTTATATTCTTATACTATGGAGCCCTTAAATTCGGGCAGACATTGGGGTATAAGGAAGTCCTGTCACCTTTTTTTGCAACCTGGTCCAGCAACCTGATCTTTCTCGGGGCTGGTTCCTTTCTCTTCTTTAAAACCCGTACCTGAAACAGCAACGGTAAACATCAGACCTTTTTAAGACCGGATGATCTCACCGGCTCCGATGATCCGGTTTGCAAAATCCATTCCTTCAACGACGCTATCTTGGAGCAGAATCACATTATCAAGGGTTGCATCCTGCACCACGCAACCTGAGGAGATGTGGCAGGTTCTCAGACGGGAATTTCTGACATACGCATCAGCAGCCACCCAGCTGGCCCCGGACTCCCCCAGAAGAAATTGATTCGTCTTGAGCATCGTTTCCGGCAGCCCGCAGTCCAGCCAGTTTGATATTTCCCTGTATATGAACTCCTCTCCGCTGCCGAGCATTTGCTGCAAACCGTCGGTGAGCTGGTATTCATCTCTGGTTTTGATATTATTGTCGATAAGATATTCCAACCCATTTCTCAGGGCGGTCTGAGAGGGAAAATAATAAATCCCGCCGAGCGCCAGGTTACCGGGAGGATTCTCCGGTTTTTCCAGAAATCTCACGACACGACTCCCCTCCGTCAGGACAATCCCGAATCGCTCCGGATCGGGGACTTGGACGACACCGATAGTGTTGGCCCCCTGTGAGATAAATTCTCCGTAATCCGTCCGGATGATCGTATCGCCCAGCACTACGATTACCGGTTCCGCTGATTGCCCGAGCCCCTGCAGAATTGCGTGCCCAAGACCTAAGCGTTCCCGCTGTTCGATAAATGTGAATTTAACCTTTGAGAAGGGTTCTGTAAATAACCGAACCTGCTCACCCAAATGCCCGATAATCAGGATAATCTCATCCACACCAATCTCTAAAAGAGGGGCCAGGATATGTTCCAGAATGGGTTTGCCAGCCACCGGCAGCAGGCATTTTTGTAAATGAGCCGTATGCGGCAGCAGACGTGTGCCCTGCCCCGCTACGGGAATTATTGCTTTCATAAAAAAAAGTGAAAAAGGATTGGTCTGTAGATCAGTCCCCGATGAGTTTTTCCTGATGTTTGCGCATTTGCCGTACTATTTTTTCAACGGCACTGGAGAGCGATTTTTCGAACAGATCCGTGTGTTCTTTCACTACAAACTCCTTGCCTCTGGAATGTGCTATGATCTCTACACCCTCTGTGTTCTGTTCTTTCAGAAGTACGACCTTACAGCTTGTGATCCGTTCATTAAATTTTTCAATATGTCCAACTTTCAAATTAACCAGTTCTTGTAATTTTGATGATGGCGAGAAGTGTCTTGCTGTAATATCAACTGTCATGTGTAACCTCCTGATTGTGTATCACTACGATTTCTCCCCAGGCTGCTGTGCCTGCGGGATTGGTTTTACAATCCGAAATTTGATCCCGGGGCAAGCCGGGGATGCGGGATTCCGGGATTTCCCTGGAAGCGTTATACCGAACTGTTTCATGCCGTGCATTGCAAGTGAAGTCCGGCTAAATTCTGTCATTTTGCATGCGGATGTGCTTTTTTATAAGCTCTCTTTAACTTTTCGATCTGGACATGAGTATAGATTTGCGTTGACGAAAGACTGCTGTGACCCAATAAATCTTTGACGGACATCAGGTCGGCACCCCTGTCGAGTAAATGTGTTGCAAATGAATGCCTGAAAGTATGCGGACTCAGCTTCTCTTCTCCGAACACTAAGCGGAAATATCTCTTCACAATGTTATAGACCGTCTTAATGCTAATCGAGCCGCTGTTGTTTGGATTGATTTTTCCCCGTTCCCGCGGGAAAAGAAATTCAGAGTAGTAAAATCTTTCGTCATTATTTCTGAACTTGAGGTAATCTTTAAGCGCATCTAAGGCTTTTTGACCCAAAATAACGATTCGCTCTTTATTCCCTTTGCCTAATATACGAACAATTTTTTCATCTGCGTCTATATCTTTTATTCTAATCTTTGTCATCTCGGAAATTCTAATACCCGTAGCATAAAATAGTTCCAGTATCAATCGGTCTCTGCGACCTTTCAGATTATATTCGAAAGGACCGTTGAGTAGTTTATCCACATCGTCTTCTCTAAGAAATATCGGCAGATTTTTAGGTATCTTTGGCGATTTAACAGCTCTTGCATAATTGATCAGATTCGAATCAAATTTACCTAAATATCGATAGAAGGATTTCAAGGTGGCCAGTTTTCGGGCAACTGTTCTGGCACTTAGTCCCTTCCTGGTTTGTTTACTGAGAAAATACGGGATGACGGAGCCGTCTATTGTCCGCAGATCGGCAGAAGTTTCATAAGACTGCATAAAGTTTAAAAAATCTAACAGGTCCGTTCGATAGGATCGGATAGTATGTTGAGAATATTTCCGTTCATACCGAAGGTAATCCAGAAATTCCCGTATCAGTTTTTCGTTAACATCAGGCATGCTTCAACAGCTCCATCACTTTATCGAATTCTTCAGGAATGGGAGCCGTCCAGCGCATTCGCTCACCGCTTTCGGGATGATTGATTTCAAGTGTCCAGGCGTGCAGCGCCAGTCGGTCAAAATTATTAAATACGGATTTGATAACCGGTGTAAATTTCTGGTGGTACGATTTTATGAGTGATATGCCGCCGGCATAGAGGGAATCTCCAAGAATAGGATGACCGATATGTTTTAGGTGAACCCGCAGTTGATGGGTACGGCCGGTTTGAGGGTTGAGGGTTGCCAGTGAAAAGGGGGCAAAGTATTCATCCCTGGAAAAACGTGTCAGAGAGTTTCGCCCCCGGGCCGGATTCAGTCTGAATAATATGCGATTCCGGGGATCCCTGTCAATCAATCCCGATATCTCACCTTCCGCATCCAGCTTTCCCCAGACAAGTGCTTTATAAATCTTCACAACCGAACGATTTGCAAACTGCCGGCTGATATGATCATGTACAAAGTCCGTTTTGGCGATGACCATCACGCCGGAGGTATCCTTATCGAGTCTGTGAACAATACCCGGACGGACGGGGTTGGCTGCTGACAAGCTCCTGAAATGATGGAGCAACCCATTCACCAGAGTGTGATCCGGATTCCCGTTTCCCGGATGCACTACCAGCCCTGCAGGTTTATTGATCACGGCCAGAGCCTCGTCTTCATGCAGGATCGAAAAAGCAACCGCCTGAGGTTCAGGGTTTCCCTTTTTCAGGACCTGAAAAGTACATTCGATGATTTCACCACCCTTTAACAAATGCGATGGTTTTACTGCTCTTTTATCGACAGTGACGGAGGTGTTTTTTATGTAGGTTTGTATTTTAGATCTGGAGTAACGGGGGAGTTTTGAAGACAGGAAGTTATCCAGACGGCTCCCGGGGACATCAGCGGTGAATTGATATTTTTCTGCCAATTATGGACTTGCCGTGTTTTTCGTCTTAGAAAAAAGTGAATTTGCAATATACAAAGTGATCCCCACTGTAACAGCCGAATCCGCCAAATTGAACACATACCAGCGGTATTGGTTGATGCCGATGTCGATGAAATCGACCACACCATGATAGCTGTCCGGAAAAAGGATTACAAAACTCCTGTCAATCATATTACCCAGAGCACCACCCAGGATCAGGGCCAGGCTGATCCGCAATAACAGACTGCTGTGCCTCTCGAGATACATATAATACAGGATGAGCAGTATTGCAAAAAAAGAGAGCACGGTGACCACGCTCATGAATGAGCCGATGTTGATACCGAATGCGACCCCCGGATTCACTACATGTGTAAACCTGAAATAATTCCCGAAAATATTGACCTGGGAATTCAGCGCCAGATTGTCCCGTACCCAGTATTTTGAGAACTGGTCAACAAGCACCACAAGAAATGAGACCGATAATATTTTCAAGGTCGTTTTGATTTTACTTTACAGTTGTAACAGGTTGAAGTATGCGGGACCTCGTTGAGTCTTTCGACCTCAATTTTTTCACCGCATTCTTTACAGATTCCGAAAGTACCGTCATCAAGCATTGCCAATGCTCTGTCGAGATACTGCAGGTAGGTTGTTTCCCGGGTAATCCAGAAAAATTCCTTTTCCCGCTCCATCTGGTCAGAACCGGCATCTGCCATGTGGGATGAATATATTGCATTCACGGTTTCACCTGCCATCATGCTTTCCGTCGTTCTGCGGGAGCTTTCGATAATATCCAGTGTACTCTCTCTTTTTTCCTGGATGGTTTTTCGGAACCGCTCCAGCTCTTTTTTAGTCCAGGTATTTTTAGCCATATTACTCCTATTAATCTAAACGCGCGTAATGCCTATCTCAACGGATATACCATTAATTTTAACTGTATTCTTAAATTCCGCACCGTCAACACCGCTCCGAAGTTCCACTCCGAGTACTTCATTAAGAAAATAAGACTTGTTTGCGGACAGTGCATCCTGAATTTCGGTCTGGTCGGACACGGCTACTTTGATCCGGTCTTCGACCCGCAGCCCCGAGTCCTTGCGAAGATTCTGGATCTGCCTGACCAGATCTCTCACCATACCCTCAAAAATTAGACCGTCTGATAAAACCGTATCTATACCAACAACCATATTCTGCCCCGATACAACGGAATAATTCTCAACCGGGACCTCCAACACCAGCAGTTCATCAGGGGTAATCTCAAAACTCTGTCCCCCGGCTTCGACTGAGATATTCAGCCGTTTGCGAATCTTTTTCGTCAGGTTTCCCACGGGAATTTTGTCAAGTGCAGCTGTCACATTTTTAAGATTTGCACCGAATCTTCTCCCCAGCAGAGCAAAATTAGGTTTAACCTCATAAGCAATGATCTCACTTTCCGCATCAGTGAATCGCAGTGATTTAATATTCAATTCTTCAAGGATCTGTTCTTCGTTTCGAAGTACAATTGTTTTGAGTTCGGAAGGTCCATGGATTACGATCTCTGCCAGAGGCTGGCGGATCTTGATATTTGCTTTATTCCGGGCAGCCCGCCCCATACCCACCACCGTGATAATAGAATCGACTTCATCGATCAAGGCCTCATCGATAAGAGATGCATCTGCCTTTGGAAAATCCGTCAAATGCACGCTGGAGGGTGCATCCGGATTGATATTCACTGCCAGGTTTTGATAGATCTTTTCAGTAACAAAGGGTAATATCGGTGCCGTTAGTTTGATAAAGGTCAATAATACCGTATAAAGAGTAGAGTAGGCTGCAATTTTATCGCTGCCGCTCTCACTGCGCCAGAACCGGCGCCGATTGCGGCGTACATACCAGTTTGAAAGATCATCGAGAAATTCAGTGACTTCTTTCATCAGTTTGAAAACCTGAAAATTTTCGTAGTAACTCTCAGCCCGCTTCACCAGTCGATTTACTTTGGCGAGGACCCAGTTATCAAGGCGGGTTAAATCTTCAGGCCTTGCCCGGTCAGTCAGGGGATCGAAACCATCCAGGGAGGCATAAGTGATAAAAAAGGAATATGTATTCCACAGGGTCAGGATGTGCCTGCGCATTTCATTGCCAACCGAATAACCAAAGGCCAGGTTGTGCTCCGGATTCTGCGCCGCATACTGCCAGCGCATCACATCTACACCCATTTTTTCTGCTGCTTCATCAAACCAGATGGCGTTGCCCCAGGATTTATGCATTTCCCGCCCCTGCTCATCGTTGACCAAAGCATGTCCCAATAGGGTCCTGAAGGGAGCCCTGTCTTCCATTACCGTGGACATAGCCAGCAACGAATAGAACCAGTTTCGGAATTGCCCTGGGAAACATTCTGTCACCAGATCAGCCGGGAACCATTTTTCCCAATATTCACGATCTTCGTTGTACTTCATGGTGGAATAAGGGACGATCCCGGCATCAAGCCAGGGATTCCCGACATCAGGAATACGCGATCCGATCAGTCCCGTTTCGGGATGTCGAATTTTCACTTTGTCGATCCAGGGACGATGCGGACTGTTACCTTCAAATTCTTCCCAGCCTTCAACCGCGAGTTCTTTCAATTCTTCTTTTGAACCTACGACAAAAAAGGAGCCGTCTTCAAAAGTCCAGATCGGCAGGGCCAGACCCCAGAAGCGTTTTTTAGAGATCATCCAGTCACCCATGTTTTCCAGCCACTCTTTTTCACGCTCACTGCCCCATTCGGGAATCCAATGGATGTCGTCCACGATCTTTTTGATCCGTTCCCGCCAGTCCATGTTAATATACCACTCATTGACAATCCGAAAGACCAACTCGTCACCCGAACGCCAGCAGTGAGGATAGACATGGGGGTAGCGCTCAACATGTACCAGGAATTCCTTGCGTTTTAATTCATCGATGATCTGCCGTGTGATGTCATGGTCTGTGGCAGATTTGCCGGTGAGCCAGCCAAACCCTTCGATGTATTTGGCCTCATCATCCAAAGGAGCAATATCAACAAGTCCGAGTTTTTTCCCGATTTTGTTATCGATATCACCACAGCCGGGCGCGATATGCACGATCCCGGTTCCTTCACCGGCCACCACGATATCATTGCCAATATTATCTTTGCCGCCATCGATGACCCGGTGACAGGAAACAGCTGTCACACCTGCCGCTTCGAGATCAGGTTTCACGAAAGGATAGCCGCCGGGACGCTGCTGAGCCTCCAGCTCATCATAGGGTCCTTCATATTCCCAGCCCAGCATTTCGGCACCTTTTACGGTACCTTCGATGGTATAACCGCCCCGTTCCTTGAAAAGCTGGGCGATGGTTTTCAATTTGGGCACATTTTCCACCCATTGCTTTTTCTCTTTGTACTGCTTCTCCAGCCGCTGGTATTCCAGATTATCTTTGGCAAAGTAATAGAGCGCACCGTCCGCTGCCCGTAATTTTGCATAATCCAGCGTCACATTTACAGCCGCCGCCACATTGGAGGTGAGAGTCCAGGGAGTGGTTGTCCAGACAAGTAAGAATTCATTGGTGCGATTTTTCAGGGGGAAGCGGACAAATACGGCATCGTGGGCCACCAGCTTGCGGCCCTCGATGATCTCCATCTGGGAATAGGAAGTTCCCGAACGGCCGGACCAGGGTACTACATCTGTGCCGCGGTAAATCTTCCCGTCATTGAACAATTTTTTCAGGAAACCCCAAATTGTATAATTGTTCTCGTCGGACATCGTATAATATGAGTTGTCCCAATCCATCCAGTATCCCAGCCGTTTGGATTGCTGAGTCTGGATGGCGGAATATTTCCGTACCCGGGCTTTGCAGCTGTTGACGAATTTTTCCAAACCGTAAGCTTCAATTTCACGTTTGGATTTAAAACCCATCTCCTTTTCCACTTCCACTTCAACCCAAAGCCCCTGACAGTCGAAGCCGTTCTGATAACGCTGCTGGAAACCCTGCATGGCGTGATAGCGCTGGTAAATGTCCTTTAGGGTGCGCCCCCAGGCATGGTGAACGCCCATGGGATTATTGGCTGTGATAGGACCATCGAGAAAAGACCAGCGAGGATTGTCCTTATTCTTTTCAACAAGTTGATGAAACGTGTCTTCTGCTTCCCATTTCTCCAGCAGCGCATGTTCCATTTTTATAAAATCGATGCGGGAATCAATCTCTTTAAATTTTGTGCTCTTTTTCATAGACATGAAATTTAAACGGTTTTAATCAAGTGAAACAATCAGGGAAAACCCCGATGAAAAATTTATTCCCGGCTTCATCCATGCGTTAAAATAAGACTGTTTTTACAGTTGGAAAAACTTTTAAAATCTGCCAGATCTCCATACGCTGCAGAGGAGGCAAATAGTTGTGATTGAGTGTGGGGGGATGTGATTTGTAAAACTGACCTGCTGTTCAGTCTCTCCGTCGCTTTTGGAGTGCATTGAGCGAGTCAATGCAGCTTCGGTAACTATCAGATTTGTGTAAACTCCCCGTCAACACGGTTGATGGAGCCCATAATCCCCTTCCCGGAGTGCATAGACCGAGTCAATTCGGCTTCGGGCAACACACCGATCCCGGCTTCGCCGGGGAAAACAGTCAAATGAACTTCGTTCATCCGACCACTGACGGACAGCCTAATCCCGGACGCAACGGACCGAGAAGCCGTCCGGGTTAGTGCTGCTGTCCCGGTAGACCCCTGAACTGCTGTAATACAATATCCGGCCCCAGGCGCGGGCGTTATAGCTCGTCGTCGAAGAACAGAAGTAGCCACCGTTGCCCATATCGTCGTAGCCCCATTGATATAGTTGCGGTAACCACCCGGAGGGGCCAGAAAACCGGATGACCCGAATTCTCCATTGTTTCCCAAGTCACCACTGTTCCACAGACCGGCATTGCCGGCAAGCATACTACCCTCATTTGTCCCCCGCCATCCGGAACTATGTACCTCAT
>JAJRUW010000085.1 GCA_024277615.1 Fidelibacterota bacterium
AAAACTCAGCATAATCTTTGGAATGCCGGAGAGTTGGTCCTGCGCCTGAGTCCGTTTATAAGGCTGCGATTCTTCTTCCGACATATTAAGGAACGGCTTAATGAGCAGGTATCTTCCAGGTAAAATTAGTGTGATCAGTGAAGGAAAAGTTTGATGAATAATTCCGTATTAGATAAGCGATTCGGCCTGACCGGCAACAGTACGGCACGGGTCTTGCGTCATTATCTTCTCTCACGATGCATTCCCATGGGCAATGCTGTAGGAGGGCCGGGTATAAAACCACTTCTGGTCCTCCTGTTGCTGCACTATGCGGGACGACCTATTTTCTGGCTGGTGGTTCGTTTTGAACGGCAGGTGCTCTTTCTGTATAAAATCGCGCAGAAGAAGCAGTAATATAATGATGCCGCTACTCTTTAAAAATAAATTCTTTATCGTACTTTGTGTTCTTTTCTCCGGGCTCTATTTTTATCTAGTCGCCAATCGGGCCTACGTCGAAGTTGTTATCGAAACGGATGTCCCCACTACTTTTAAAATATATTGGCCGAACGAAAGGGGGCTCTATACAGAAAAGAACAAGATGGTTATCCACACGCGTCCGGGACGGGAAGAGTACGGGGCCATGCTCGCAAACATACGTAACCTAAGTATGTTGCGTATTGATCCACTTCAGCATACCGGCAGTGTCGTTATAAAAAAAATTGTTATCACTCAAAAAGGGATTAGGCCAATCCGCCTTGAAACGTCCGGAGAATTTGCACGTCTGTTGCCGCTACAACAGGTTAAAGAGACTCATTATGATGTGAATGGTTTTTTTGTCCGTTCAAGCGACCTTGATTCCCAGTTTGAATTCAAATTCACACCAGAGCCCGAAGCCTTTTCATGGCTACTCGATGGTATAAGGGTCACCTTCCTCTGTCTTTTTTTATATCTGCTTATCGTCTCGCTTGCACCACTGGTCAATGGGATGCAGTTTGTGCCTGTTGCCCTGGCAGCGGTGTTTGCATTGACCGCTGTCATGGCTGCGATTACCGAAGAGAATATTCATCCAGATGAGTATGTGCATGTTGCTGCTTCAAGTTACTATAAAGATCACTGGCTGCCCCCGAGGGTTGACGCGGAGTTGATTCGGCAGACCTATAGTATTTACGGAGTATCGCGTTTAAACAGTCACGAGATTTCCTATTTTTTCTCAGGAAAATTCATGCGATTGATGACACCTTTTCACCTGTCGGATTATCAGGTGGTGCGTTTGTTTAATGTTCTGCTTCTGGGATTTATACTGTTGTATGTTTTTCGTGTACCCGAGGCCCGATTGCTTGCCGTTCCTCTGCTCATTTCTCCTCAGTTGTGGTATCTGTTCAGCTACTGCAATTCGGATGCCTTCGCTCTTTTTATTTGCTTTTTTATTATTTGTCAGTTTGTTCTTTCCGGCAGTATCCTGAACAGGATACTGGAAAAAAAGCATTCAAGATACCCAGTCTTTAGCTATGCGGTTATGGGGTCACTATTCGCAGGCCTTTTTCTCCTTAAGAGTAATTACTATCCCTTTGTAGCTTTTGTTTTATTTTATTTTTTTTGGAAAAAAAATCTGCTTTCCGGGACGCTGAGTTGGCGGGCCTCCCTACAACGGTTCGTACTTCTAGTATGTATTGGACTGGGGTTAGTTGGTGTTCGTATGGCTTCAAACTATTATGTTAACGGATTGGATCGCCAAGAAAAGATTGCAGCACTACGGGAAGAAATTGCTCTGCCTGCATACAAGCCGAGTACACCCCTGGAGGAAAAGCAAATTTATCTCTACAGGAAATCCAGAGGCGATTCGCTCAATGACATAATTGTTAAAAATAGATGGATAGGAAAAACATTCCGTAGCTTTTTTGGCGTCTATGGGTATTTTACCGTATCGGCCTCCAATCAGTATTATGATTTTGTTCGTTGGTTTGGGACAGGTTTCTTTATGTTTTTTGTCGGCTCAGTACTCATACGCGGAGGGTGGCGAAACCGTATTTTGCTTTTTGCCGTCCTAGCCTGCGGTGGGGGCTTGATCACAGCATCACTTTACCATTCCTGGACAGCTGACTTTCAGGCCCAGGGCCGCTATCTAGTTCCGATTATCCCCATGCTGTCCATATTGTATTTTCATACTAGAAATATAGTACCGCAGAAGGTCTTTTACTTTTTTATAATGAGCATGTTCATGTTATCGAGTTATTCCTTTATTTATGTTGCCCTGCTCAGAATTCCGAAAATACTTTTGGTCTGAGTGGTGTCCGCCTTTGTAGCACATGAGAGGTTTTTATTGTTTGAATTCACTTAACCAATATTATTATAATAATAAGAATTATGGAAATACTCCTTGATGGTCATGTCCATATTTATGACTGCTTTGACCTGGATGGTTTTTTTGATGCGGCTTTACGGAATTTTCGAGCAGTGTCGGGTCAGCATGACCAGCAAGCCATATTTTTTTTATTGCTTGCCGAGGCAAGTGGCTGCAATTGGTTCAGCAGATTTTGTGCTGCAGAAGATGATAAGCCTGTCAACTTGCGCCGGTGGCAGGTGGTAGCGACTTCCGAAGAATCTGTACTGCAGCTAAAGAGGGGAGAGGAGGGGGAGGGAATAATAAATTTGGTTGCAGGACGACAGATAGTAACGCTTGAAAAGCTGGAGGTCCTTTCTCTATTTTCCACTGCAGTTATCAGTGATGGCAAACCACTTGTTGACACGATACAAATTATTTCTGAAAAAGGTGGCCTCGCCGTGATTCCCTGGGGAGCCGGTAAATGGTTTGGCACCAGAGGAAAAGTTCTGCGCCAGCTTCTTATAGGCGAAGATAGAGGGTTTTTATTGGGCGACAATGGTGGCCGCCCTACCTGGTGGCCGACACCGAAATTGTTACAATTCGCTCGGAAAGACGGCATCGGTATCCTCTCCGGGAGTGACCCCTTGCCTCTTCCTTCAGAGGCACAACGTGTCGGTAGTTTTGGTAGTGTAATCCATTGTGATCTGACCGATGAATCTCCAGTGATCTATCTGAAGAATACACTGAGGAAGGAATTGCCAAACATCTCTCCTTTTGGGAAATTTCTTGCTACCTTTAATTTTTTAAAAAATCAGCTGCAGCTCCGTCTGGACAAAAAACAACCATGAAGCGTAGCCTCGAAAATTGCGCTGATTGTCTGTATGATCTCGTTATTATCGGCGGAGGAATACACGGCGCAGCCATTGCCTACCATGGGAGCAGAGCTGGGTTCTCAACACTTCTTCTGGAAAAGCAGGATTTTTCCGGTGGGACTTCTGCAAACAGTCTGAAAATACTTCACGGTGGGCTTCGTTACCTGCAGCATATGGATGTCAAACGGATGCGACAGTCAATTCGTTCCAGAAGGGAAATAATGAGGTTGGCGCCGCATCTCGTTCAACCTCTTGCTTGTCTCATGCCAGCTTATGGCCACGGGATACGAGGTAAGGAGGTTATGCGTTTCGCCCTGCTGCTCAACGACTTGATCGGATGGGACAGAAATAGGGGAGTTGGCAGTGACATCTGTCTCCCCGGCGGTAGAACGATCGACCGGAAAAGCTGTTTAGCAGTTGTGCCTGGTCTCAAAAATAAAAATTTGCATGGAGGAATTGTCTGGCACGATGCGCTTTCAATGAATACAGAACGAGTAGTGCTGGAATATATTCTTGCTGCTGTAGGCGCAGGGGCCGATGCTGCTAACTACGCGGAAGTAACGAAACTTGCGTTGCTGCCGAATGGCAGCAGCGAGTTGACGGTGCAGGACAAGATTTCAGATGAAATTTATTGTATTAGAGGAAAAGTTGTCGTCAATGCAGCTGGTCCGTGGCTTGATCATGTGCTAGAAAATGTGGGCATCATAACACCGCGGATAACCCGTTACGCCATGGCCCTCAATATTATTGTCAACCGCCCCATATTTTCCGATTATGCTGTGGCCCTTGAGGGCAGACTTGCCTATGATGATCATGATGCAATATTTAAACGGGGAAAACGGTTTTATTTTTTTGTTCCCTGGCGGGGTAGCACGATGATCGGTACCAATTACAGGATTTGTACGCAGTCTCCTGATTCCTTTTCTCTTCGTCGAGAGGATATCCATACCATGGTAGATGAGGTAAATCGAATTTATAGATCGGCTGAACTGGGCTATGGTGATGTAACCTTTTATCATAGTGGGTTGTTGCCAATGTCCGACCGTGCTGAAAGAGAAGATGGCAGCATCCATCTTGAAAAGCATTCCCGTATAATTGATTATGCCCAGTCAGGTTTCCCCGGACTCCTTTCCGTGAAAAGTGTTAAGTATACGACTGCACCCAGCCTAGCCTGGGAGGTAATTGAGCGTGTAAGTAAAAAGGTTAAGCCTTCTTTGGGGAATGGAGTAGTCGGCATCAGGGAGAGGAAATCAAAAGCCGACGACGGTCTGCAGAGAGTACCCTGTATGGAGTACCTGAGGAGGAAATACGGGGGGCAAGCGGTGGCTGTTTCTCGTTATTTAGGTACAGATGAGGGGTGTGGGGCATGGATCAGTACGGATCCTCCCCTCTTGCAGGCTGAGGTTGAATATTGTATTGCTGAAGAAATGGCCGTATCCCTGGAAGATATTATCATGCGGCGTACAGACCTTGGGACAGTACAGTGTCCGCCTCCTGATGTATTGAATCGGCTTGCCTCCTTTGTTGCAGAGATACAGGGCTGGAGTCGACAGAGGGAGCGGGACGAAATCAACCGGCTCATATCCAGATACGCGGTTTTGGATCATTATGACCGCGAATGGTCAGATCGTGTGTTGAAAAGAGGATATGCATGAGCGGAGAGTTTACCGAACGGGCGGATATTGAGACTGCTTCTGAGGATTACGCTTCACGGTTTTCCGGGACGGTGGGCCGTTATTTTCTTGAAGTACAGACCCAAATTGTTCTTCAACTTCTCAAATATATGCCGGGTGCTTCAATACTTGATGTAGGGGGAGGGCATGCACAGTTGGTTGGGCCCTTGGTAGAAAAGGGTTTTAAAATAACCGTGACCGGAAGTGCAGAGGTGTGTCGCTCACGTCTTGATCAACTGCTGAAACCGGGTACCTTCAGTTACCGGACCTGCGATAGCCTGCACCTACCGTTTGCGGATCAACAGTTTGATGTGGTACTGGCTGTCCGTCTGCTGCCGCATGTAGGCCAATGGCAGGCCCTGCTTGGTGAGATGTGCCGGGTGGCAGGGAAAAGTGTAATTCTGGATTATCCGGACCGGAGAAGTGCCAATATCATGTATGACCTGCTCTTTGATGTGAAAAAAAAAATGGAAGGTAATACCAGAACGTTTACCCTCTTTTCAAGGGATCAGCTTGTCGGGGAATTCAGCAGGCAGGGGTTTATGCGGCCTGTTTTTAAACCGGAATTTTTTATTCCCATGGTTGTTCATCGAAAATTAAAGAAACCGGCCGTTTCAAAAAGCCTGGAATCTTTCTGCAGGACGATCGGCCTGACCGGCCTGCTGGGCTCTCCCATATTGCTTCGAAGTGATCGTCGGCAAGGCCGTCCACAGACTGCAGAATTGTAGGCGGGCCCTTGTTGTGAAAATTCTTCTCATCGCTCCCCAGCCTTTTTTCCAGGACAGAGGGACTCCCATTGCCGTCAGGATGATGGCTGAGACACTTGTCAGACTTGGTCATACCGTCCATCTTCTAGTTTATCACGAAGGCCGTGATATAGTGTTGGAAAATGTGGAACTGCATCGGAGCATGAATCTGCCTTGGGTAAAAGGTATTAAGGCAGGGCTGACATTGAAGAAGCTGTTCTGCGATATTTTTATTTTTATTAAGTGCTTACAGCTGATGCACTGCAATCGGTTTGACCTTATCCATGCCGTCGAAGAATCGGTGTTCATGGCCCGTATTCTGAAACTTTTTGTCGGTAAACCGTATGTCTATGATATGGATTCTTCGCTACCCCAGCAGATTACGGATAAATTCCCCCAGTTGAGTTTTTTACGTCTACCAATGGAATTCCTGGAGAAGAATGCAATCAGGGGTAGTGTAGGCGTGGTAGCGGTCTGCAAGGTCTTGGAAGAAATTGCCATAGGTTACTCACCGGACACTCCTGTACTGCGGTTGGAGGATATTACCCTGCTTGACTGCAGCGGCATAGGACAGGAAAATCTACGCGAAAAGTATCGTTTTTCCGGACCCGTGGTTATGTATGTTGGAAATCTTGAAAAGTATCAAGGGATTGATCTGTTACTCCGCAGTTTTGCCATCGTCGTCCGGAAAACTCCGGATACTCATTTGTTGCTCATCGGCGGTAGTGATGATGATATTGCTTTTTACAGAGGTAGGGTTCTGGAACTGGATCTTGCTGGCCGCGTAACCCTCTGCGGGCCGAGGCCGGTAACTCTACTCGGCTATTATCTTGATCAGGCAGACATCCTTGTGTCACCGCGAACCCAAGGTAATAATACACCGATGAAGATCTATTCATACCTTGATACCGGAAAACCGGTGCTTGCAACTCGACTAAGTACCCATACACAGGTGCTTGATGATGAAATATCCTACCTTGTCCGACCAGAGCCTGGGGCCATGGCTGATGGGATCATGCGCCTACTTTATGATATAGAGCTCTGTCGGCGATTGGGACAAAACTCCAGGGACAGAGTGGCCGCAGAGTTTTCACCGGCTGCTTACAGGAAAAAGCTGACCCGTTTTTATAAGACCATAGCTGTTAAGATCCATGGTGCGGAGGGATGACTTGACGGATTCCAGCCAAAAGGAAGACAGCATTTCGGATACAGGGACAACGCCCAGAAAACGACTGGTGCAGATGGTCTGGCATGCAGTGATAGTGGTAGTCGCCTGTTTGGCGGCTTGGAGGTTTATTGATTTTTCACAGCTGATTATCTCCTTGAAAAATGTTTCCCTACTGACGATTGTTACTGTCCTCCTTCTGGTGACGGCGGACCGGATGCTGATGGCATTTAAATGGCTCGCTCTTTTACGGATTGTTGATATTCTTCCACGTTTCGGCAGAGTTCTCAGTATCTACTATCAGGCTGCTTTTATTTCAAGAATTATGCCCACAGCCCTTGCTGGAGACATCCTAAGGGGATATCTAATCGCAGACTTTGCCCATGGCTGGGAAAAAATTGTCGGTTCCATGCTCATTGAAAAAATCATGGCTATCCTGTCATCCATAGGGCTGGCCATCATCGGTTCCCTGTTTTTAATTCAACAGCTACAGGGGGAAGGAGTTCCATATTTTCCCTACATGCTGATTCTTGCTGTTTTCAGCATTCTCCTTCTCTTTCAACTTTCATTTACAGACTGGCTGCGAGAGCTGCTGATCCGTCTCCTGCCCTTGAAAACAGTGCATGCCTATCTGCGAAAATTTCACGGGGCGTATCAGCAATTCAAGCATCACAGGACTGCCTTAGTCGTTAATTTTTCCATGGCACTGATTGAAAACGGATTGCAGGTGTTGATTATTTATGTATGCGCGGTCGGTATTGGCACTGATGCCAGTGCGCTTCGTCTCCTGTCCGCTTTGGCTATAAGTCAGTTTTTACGTAAAATAGCAATGATTGTTGAAGGCTGGGTTCTTGGCGAAATGATAGTTGTACTCACCTGTTCTCTGGCAGGTATTGATCAGACTCAGGCCTTGACCTTCTCCCTAGTGTCCTATGCCATTCGTTTCCTGGCCATATCTCCCGGGGGATTGCTTCTTTTTCTGAACAGGAAGAGTGGAAAGGTGAGAGGGAAGGGCAGTTCAGCATAACAATATATTGCGGCAACTTTAATCTGTTCATGGATGGGTCACGTAAATGGTACCTGTAAATCAAAAAGATCCTTTTTTTATTGTTGGCTGTCCCAGATCCGGAACGACACTCTTTCAACTTCTGCTTGATGCTCACCCCGCTATTGCCATACCGCCCGAAAGCCATTTTTTCGTCACTTACCGGACGTTGTTTGAAAAGTCAGGCTTTGATATCATGGATTCACGTCATTTTAAGATGCTTTTCAGTTTGGTAGAAAAGGATTGGCGTATAAAAAACTGGCATCTTTCCACTCCATTAGAGGATATTTTTCAGGAAACTCCAAACAGCATTGCCGACTTTATAAATACCCTGTTTTATGCGTATGCGAGACAGGAGGGGAAGACGCATTGGGGGGATAAAACACCACAGCATGCATTATGCCTAGAAAAGATAGCTGCAGCTTTTCCCCGGGCACGAATTATTCATCTGGTTCGTGACGGTCGCGACGTGGCTGAATCTCTGCGCAGGGTACATATCGGTCCGCAGAGCATTCCCGGAAGGGCCTGGCGCTGGAAACAGTATATGCAGAGTATCAAACTGGGACAGAGGTATTTCCCGACAGAACAGTTCCTGGAAGTACGATTTGAGGATTTACTACAGCGTCCGGAAACAATCATGGCTGCTGTTTTTCAGTTTCTAGGAGAGGATTCGGCAGTGGAACGCCGTATTGCCGTACATTCAACCGCTGCAGGTCGCTATAAGAGTTCATCCAGTCTGCATGAATTTGCCGCTAAACCACTTTCCGGGAAAAAGGTTGGAATCTATAAAAAATGTTTAACAGCACGTGAGCAAGAAATATTTGCGTATATTGCCGGTGAACAGTTGGCCGGGCATGGGTATACAGTGCCGGATGGTACAGGGAAGGGAAATCCAGTGCTTTGGGAATGTATCTGGTTTTGCTGGCAGGATTATGTCTGGCGCTATGTACGGAAGATCCTCAGCCCAAAGGATTATGGGCTGGCCCACAAGCAGGTTCGCGATTGGCTACACCGCTGCATGAGGGCGATCAGCTTTTACAGGCTGTCCTGAAGTATGGTTCACCATTACAATAGGTTGGACAGAATAAAAAAGGAATGTTTATTACTGCCGAATAAACATTCCCGGCACATTCTTTTATGCTTTGGGTTACTTATTTTGTCAGCAGTAATGAATTGGCAGGAGCGGTAACGACGTCATTAGTTTTTTCCATCAGAGTCCAGCGTACAGCATCTGCTTCGTCGGAAAAGGTGTCGTCCTGAGCCCACAAACCTACTAGCGCCACCTTACCTCTTTTATATTCAAAGGTGCCTAGGGTGACCCAGCCCTGAGATGCCAATGGACCAGCGGGATACGGCTTCTGATTAATGATAACTTCTTTCTGGGCAGTTCCTCCTGCAAGGACACCCAGTTCGTTGAGCTGGAGAACATAATAGTTAGCATCCGGAGACCTGTTATCTGTAGGCCGGTAGAACACCTCAACCTTGTATTTGCCCGAGGTCGGTACTTGCCACTGCCATGCTGCCCATCCTTTTCTGACCTGACGGGGATACATGGGCATGTTTGCTCCATAGGCACTGAGGTAGAGGTAGGCATTACCAATTCCCCACAGGCCGGCATAACTCCGCCAAGGGCCGGCACAAAAGAATTCCGCCGTACATACTTCAGCGCATTGGCCGGGAGTTTCAACCTCGCAGCCCTGACAGATTTTATCGCAGTTACGCCAATTCGCTGGTGACCCATCTTCAATGTGAAAGCCGTCATCTATCATTTTTGTCTGGCCGACTTCCATTGCCTGGACCGACGAACATATGAAAATACCGGCAAAAAAAACCAGGAATCCGGTCATAAACATTTTTTTACTTATCTGTATGGAAATGCTCTTCATTTCTACGTAGTTCTCCTAATATTTTTTTAAAAATCAAGTGGTTAAAAGACGTTTTCAGTTTTTTGTCAGTAATATATTTATAACATCGCAACGATTTTTAATATATAGTTAATCAGCGTAAAAATAAAGTAAAACTTAAAGCCTGCTTCATCGCAATGTGAAAAGTTTTCGATTCTGTCATCCCCGCGTAGGTGGGGATCTGTAACGCCTTGGAACTAATGATTATGTTTTTGCGGGAATGACAAAAAACAAGATAATTATGGGTTTTATGAAACTATTATATTTATCGGTCTCATAAATATATTCGCTATCGACGGCGGACAATCTGAAACGCATTGTTTTTCAATGCTGGGCGAAATGGTTTTTTAGCTTTTCTCGGGGCCATATTACAAAGAGAGTCTTTCTCCCGTCATGCTGGAGGGCTCGGAATTCTATTGACGTTTCAGTAACCTTGTTTGTGTTGAATTATCAGGGTAATTGACGACATAGGAAATAAAGTTTGGAGTAAAAGTTTTGATATATATGTTGTCGGCTTTGGAGAAGACGGCACGCATCAGGGGGATAAATTGTTTTCGGGAAACCTCCCTGCCGGAGCTTGACAGGTACTTAGTGTATGACTCAATATTGGAAATGTTACACCCCTCACCTTGCACATTCCCCTTTTTAGTCAACAGATAGGATTTTGAGCCATAGTTGAAATTTGTTGTCAAATTCGTCTTCTGGG
>JAJRUW010000086.1 GCA_024277615.1 Fidelibacterota bacterium
CTTCTCCCACGAATTCCGCATAGACCTCAAGCCGCATTTTCATCGCCACGAGAGCATCTGCAGCCGCTGTCCCCTCCAGATCCGGAAGCTGATACACCAGCTGTCCCTTAACCATTTTTACTGGTAATACCGTCCGATTAATGAAAAACTGCGGGGTTTTATTTTCTTCCCATTTGAAAGGGTTGTCAAGCGGTAATGGTTTTGGAGGGGCGGTACCGTAATAATCTTCCAATGAAGCTTTCAAATCTTTAAAGTCGAAATTTCCGATGACAGTGAGGATCATATTATTCGGCACATAGTGCGTTTTGTAAAATTCATAGATCTCATCCCGGGGCATATTTTCGATTGTACTGATAGTGCCTAATGTGGGCAATCCCACGCCCGTCGAACCAAAGTTTATCCTGTCAAAATAATTTTGGACTTCATAACTTTCGCTGTCCCGGTCCTTGCGTATCTCTTCGATTACAATGCCCCGTTCTTTCTCGAGTTTATCCGGGGGCAATATGGAATGAAAGATCATATCCGACTGAATGTCCATACCTTCAGGAAGATATTGTGAGGGAAGCAAAATGAAAAAATCAGTAAACAGCTTACGGGTGAAAGCATTGCTGTAAATACCATAATAGTCATTATCCCGGTACAGCTCTTCCTGGGTGCGTCTGTCGGTTCCGTTAAAGAGCAGATGTTCCAGCATATGCGACATTCCGGAAGAATGATAATCTTCAAATGCAGAACCTACCCTGATGGTCATATTCAGGCAGACCATGGGCGAGGCATCATTGCGGATGGCTAAGACTTCAAGGCCGTTTTCAAGGAAAAAATGTCTGAAATTTCCAGGATATTCGCCAATTTGGGATGCAATAACCGGGAGCCCGCTATCCGCGAGCCGGTTGTCATCACGGACGATAAATTTGCTTCCCGGGACGCAGCCTGCCAGGAGCACCACCAAAGAGATCAGTAAAAAACTCTTTTTCATAATTTGATTCCTAAATATGATCTTTACATTCACTTCCGCCTCCGGTCCCCGGGGCATGTCCGTGTTTAATCTCCGGAAAAGAAAAGATTACCTAGAGCGTCAAAGCGAAAGATTTCAGCAATATCCCCGGGCAGGCAGCTCCTCCCAGGGCTCTGCCGCCGTAAGTACTGACATCCGCTATGAAACGGGCTTCATCCGTAACGGCTTCAAGTTCCGCACCGAAGAAATTATAAAAACTGTCATCAAAACGCATATTTTCGATGGGTGCGGTAATTTCACCGTTTTCTACCCAAAAACAGGCATAACGGGTCATACCGGTAACACGGCCGCCAATCCGGTCACTCCAGTTCAGATAATGCAGATTCGAAAGATAAACACCCGTTCCGAGTTTTTCCAAAATTGCCTTTTCCGTTAGATTTCCCGTGGTCATCGCCGGCGCTCTCATGCCTTCCCAGTCGTCGGCATAATTTGAAACTTTTCCGTATTCCTTTGCAGTTCTGGAGCTTACAAGCGTATTTACGAGTCTCCCTTTTTCAAGGAGCGGGAGTTCTTCGGGGGCAACTTCACCCAGAGAATTAAAGCGCGGAACCGTTCCGCTGCTGAAATCTTCTTTTAGCGTAAAAAGCGGTGAAAGACGAACATCTTCATTCCGCATTTTCAGAAAGGCGCTGTCACCCTGCTGGATCGCAGCTTCACTGAGCCCGCCCCAGGAAAACATGCCAATCAGGTCTGCCACACCGGCCGGAGCTATATAGGTTCTGTATTTCCCGGGCTTGATTTTTACCGGCGGAAGTTTCATCTTTTCCAGTTTTCGAATGGATTCAGCAGCAAAAACATTGTATTTCTCCTGATCCCAGCGGCGCCCGGCGAAGGTGGCTTTCACCATTTTCTCATCCGGGGTAACCAGCGAATAATCGAAAGAAAAGGTCTCCGTTTCAAACCAGTGCAACTGCCCGGCGGAATTTGCGCTCCCTCTGTAAATACTGCCTGCCGCCCAGATCCCGGACATGTCCACTTCCTGCAGCGCAGGTATCAGGGCATCTGCAATGTCCTCCCGCGGCAGCAGCTCCCCGGAGTGGATCTTGTAGGTGGAATCTCCAGGATGCGGCAACACAATATAAGGATCCTCGGGTAATTGAATTACTTCTTTCCGCAACCGTTCGAGTTCGTTTAAAACGGATGTAAAATCAGCATCTGCAGTGCCGCTAAAAGGCAGCCCGCCGGTGGCAGTACGGCGACCGATGATCAGCTGCAGACTTACTGACACATCATCAACCAGCCCGGTTTGTCTTATTCTGGCGTGATTGAAGCGTATAAATTGACTACTCTCGCCGCCCAGAGAAATCGTTAAAAACTCTCCCGCTTTCAGCTGGTTGAAAATACGTTTACAAACTTTTTCAAATACGTCGTACATAATTCCCTCGTGTTACAATATTCCCTCGTGTTACAATTCTGTTCGCTTTTTAGGG
The DNA here is from genome assembly GCA_024277615.1 of Fidelibacterota bacterium. Taxonomy (GTDB): domain Bacteria; phylum Fidelibacterota; class Marinisomatia; order SCGC-AAA003-L08; family JACNLC01; genus JAADGM01. The sequence goes on from JAJRUW010000086.1 coordinate 2,446, forward strand.
TAGCTCACAGTACAGTGTTATTTGTTACAGGTTTGGTTAAAATGGAAAAGGTAGAACCAAACCCGCTGTCTGATGGAAATCCCGTTGATTTCGCTCAGACACCACCGAAAACTTCGACATTTTCAAAACAGGCCACGGGCGAGGCATGCCCCACCCGAATGGTTTGATTGGGTTCTCCCTTCCCGCAATAGGGTGTGCCATACACCTCAAATGTATCCCGGTTGCCGAGCATTTTCAGGCTGCTCCAAAACGGAGTGGTAATCGACCGGTAATTGGGGTTTTTCACGGTTTTGGTGAGTTTCCCCTGCTCAATCAGCTTGCCGTATTCACAACCAAACTGGAATTTATTCCGGTAATCGTCAATAGACCATGAA
>JAJRUW010000087.1 GCA_024277615.1 Fidelibacterota bacterium
TAAAAGATAAACTCCGCTTCGGCCTTTAGGGGCATTGCATACATTTTCAAGTTTTTCTTTTGCTGTGAAAAAGAAATGATTATTGTTCCTGTATTTCTTATTAAACCCATCGATTTGAATAGCCGGCGTTGGGCATTTCGAAGCACTTTATTTTCAGTTTACCGTAAATTTTATTTTCTACCATCAATTTCATTTTAACTACCTATTGCCCAATGATTTATAGCCTTTGTTAGCTGCTGGGCTTTCTTCATTCATGGCTTTATTAAATGTTTGCCAATGCCTTTTTTCTGCGTTGGCAAAAAAAGCTCTTTTGGTTTTTCTGGGTTTGCCAGTGTGTCGGCAAAAGTTCAGCTTTAGCTGAATGTGCCTGAACACCCCGATAAACTCTATTATTGAGTTTATCAGGTTATACAATTAATTGTTATTTAACGGAGTGATTTTATGTTAAAGAGGAACCTCCGGTCCTAATATGATGAGAATTTAAACCTCCAAACTTGCCATGAGCTGAACGAAATAATTCCCTGTCAGCCATAACAGGCGTAAATGCAAATTACTGTTACCAGAGCCTTACACTCCCACGATCAGATTCAATATCAGCACAATATCCAGAATGTTCAGCTCGGCATCAGAGTTCAGGTCGGCAGCGCATTGCTGGTCTTCGGTGGGGAGTTGCTGCCCTAAAATGAAATTGACGATAGTAACGATATCCAAAACATTCAACTCCCCATCTGAGTTCACATCGCCGTTCGGGAGGCAGTCATCTTCGATAACCGGTGCGCCGAGTGTACCGTCGCCGTGCAGGCAATGCGCCCGGATCTCTCCGGACTCAGACCAGGCAATGAAGACACAGCTGGGTCCCTTTTGGATCGCCGCATCGGATTTTGAACTGCCGGAGGTGGTCAGCTGTAAAATCTCCGGGGTCCACATAAAATTCCCGGTGGCATCCATCCGCGTTGCAAACAAATTCCCCTGGGAGGCTCCACTTTGCTGCAGATAGACTAATACGGCGTCCTCATCAAATGCGGCAATGGAAATGTCCAAATAACTGTACTGGGAATTTAGGGGGACAACGGGGATTCCGGAGTTACCCCACAATCTGCCGCCGGCAACAGACAGCCTTTGAGCATAGATACCATGCTGGGATTGTGAACCGTTTGCCTGTGACCAGACGGCCGTCAATTCGTGTGTGTCCGCAGCGTTGGTTATGACAGGATTAGTCCTGAAGTGATCGTCCAAAGTGCTTAGCTCAACCCCCGACCCCCAATTTGTATTTCCCTCTTGACTTACCGACTGAGCAAAGGCGCTTTGATTAGTGCCGGTGAGGATAGTCCAGGCGGAATAGCTGCCACCGACCGCATAGCCGATCAGCTGCTGAGACCAGTTCCCCATGGGCAGGGTCACCGGTCCGGATACGGCAGTGGGCGCAGCCCAGACTGCATCGCCGTTGGCATCGTATTTCTGCTGAAGTATTTCACTGGTGGATGCCCAGTAGGGGCCCGTTTGGCGGATCCACCGCAGGATCACAGCACCATTCTCAGCGGGAAGGGGCAGTGGATTCTCCAAAGCGGCATCCGGATCCTCAATTATAAGGCCCGCATCACCCCAGGCGGTAACTCCTTCCGGAGTGAGCTTTTGGGCATGGATCACGGAATAATCTGCGCACCAGGAGACTACAATTGCATCGTCTGAAAGCAGCGTAAGGCGCGGGGAGATATTGTCTGCGGCGCCCTGGGATAACTGAATGCCGTCGTCACCCCAGAGGAACTCTCCGTCAGGCGAAATCTTGTAGATAAAAACATTCCAGGTGTCGGTCCGCGTATCCACAAAGGAGAGAATGGCATTGCCTTCAGCATCGGCAATGAGGTTCAGGTGATACACGGCGATCCAGGAATTATTGGGATGATCGCTGATTAGCAAACCACCTGTGCCGAACAGGGGGACGCCGGTGGGATCCAGCATTTGGAGATAGACGTGAAACGAGGAAGCGCTAAGCCACGCAAGATAACTACTGCCGTCGGGCAGGGCTGCCAGCCGGGGCTGGATGCCGGTTCCGACAGTTACGGGATTTTCAGGGGCATCCGACCATTGTGAAAACAAAGCGGAGAGTACGAGGAAAACGCAGCATATTTTTTTCATGACAGGCCTTTTTATTTTGGTGAGTCCTAATTAAAATGGGAAACTTGCGTAAAAATTCAGCATGAAATTAGAGTGACAGCCGGGGATTAAAAAAGGGGTAAATCCGGGTCGCAAAGTATTCGGGAACCATACCGTTGTATGCACCGCCAAATTATCGGAACAATATTCCTTTTACCGAACCGGCCGTACTAATTAATTTTTCAATGACAGAAAAGGACATATCATAACAACAGACAATCCATCTACACCGGCACTAAAGAGCCTCGGGCTCTCCAAAAACTTCAAGTCCATCAAAGCACTTGACCAAGTCTCCTTTGAGGTTCCCCGGGGCAGCATTTTCGGATTTCTGGGACCTAACGGCTCGGGGAAGTCCACCTTCATCCGCATTGTCACCGGGCTCATCCATCCTCAAAAGGGTCATTTTGAGCTCTTTGGAAAACCCAGCAGCATTGGGCATTCCATTCGCAGGGGCATGGGGGCCCTGGTGGACCGGGCTGATTTCTACCTGAATCTGTCGGCTTTCAATAATTTAAAACTTCTGGGACGGCTTACTGGGCATGCCGGTGAAAATCATATTAATGCGTTGCTTGACCTGATGGGTTTGTATTCCCGGCGGCACGATAAAGTGAAAACCTATTCACAGGGTATGAAACAGCGGCTGGGACTGGCACAGGTGCTGCTGTCCGACCCCGGTATTCTCATCCTGGATGAGCCCACAACCGGGCTGGACCCCATCGGCATGGTTGAAGTGCGGGAATTCATCCTGAAAATTGCCCGGGAGCGACAAGTAACGGTTTTTCTTTCGTCACACATGCTGCATGAAGTTGAAGAGATCTGTTCCCACTTCGCACTGATCTTCAACGGGAAGCTGATCATTGATGGTGAAATTGAAAAAATTGTTCAGTCTCTGGATGAAGTAACAGTTGATATCGAAGCCGCTCCAAGAAAACAGGCCCTCGTTTCACTCGAGAAAAGCGATTATGTGCTGGATGTGCGGGAGTTGCCCAATCTGTTGAAAATACGCATCAGATACGGCGATATTCCCCATCTCGTACGCGAACTTGGACGGGATCAGGTTGCTATTTTCTCACTTTCTCAGCGCAACCGCATGGAGGCCTTTTTCCTGAATCAGACCAGCCGGACGGGGAACTAATGCTGAAGCTGGTACAAAACGAATTCATTAAAATATTTTCCGTCCTGCGGTCGTACATCGGTTTTGTGCTGGTGGCCGTTTTGATGCCGGTCATCCTCTGGGGTTACGGTCTGGGCGCTCAGCATATGACCCTGGATAAAATGGGTTCGGAGCTGACCAGTAATTTTCTCATTGTCGGGAATATCGCCAACGGTTTCACAGCCGCTTATTTCATTATGAATTTTTTCTACATTCACATCCCATTCCTCATCGTACTGGCCGGCGGGGATATTTTTGCCGGTGAGAGTGCCCGGGGAACTTTCCGGCTATATGCCACACGTCCGGTTTCACGCACGGCTATTTTTATGGCCAAGGTCATCGGAGCTAACATCTACACAATTCTGCTCATGCTTCTCGTTGCGGTCATGAGTCTGGGACTTGGTGTCATCTGGCACGGCGGAGGAGATATGCTCGTATTTCAGGACGGTATCCTGATTCTGTCCCAATCCCAGGCCTGGCTGCGGTTTTTGCTGGCATACGGATTGGCATTTTACAACATGATGCTGGTGACTTCTGTGGCTATCTTCTTTTCGGTGATTGTCCGGAATGCCGTCGGTCCCGTGGTTGGCGCCATGGCAGTGATCATCTTTTCCTTTGCCATTACCGGATTGCCCCTGGAGATCTTTGACAATATCAGACCTTTCATCTTTACAACTTATTTCGATACATGGAAGTATGCCTTTTATGAACCCGTTGACTGGGCATTGATCTTTGAGGGTCTGGAAGTCGTCTCCGTATATATGCTGATCTTCCTTGCAGCAGCACTGTTCATCTTCAGAAAAAAGGATATTCTCACATGATCGGATATTTTTTTCGGATGGCCCTTGTTCTCTGTTTGCTCACGCCAATACTGGCTCAAGCTTCGATCTCAACAGATGATTTATTGGTACTGATGCGCCGGAATTTTGCCAAAATAGAAGATTACGAAGTGGATATGGAAGTGTCTGTTGATCTCCCGGTGTTGCGAATTCCACTGAAGAAAATCCACTATTATTACAAGGCTCCGGATAAGTCAAAGATTGAGGCCAGGGGTTTTGCCATGGTTCCCAAAGAAGGAATTACTCCCTTTGTGCAATTTCTGCAAGGGGATTCTTTGGACCTCCGGCTGGATGGCAGAGATCAGTTCGGCGAACGCGAAGTTTATCTTGTCAGTGTGAACAATGTGCAGGCTTCGGAGGACTCCGCCAGGGGTGACGCAATCGATCTAAAACTCTGGGTGGATGTTTCATCCGGCATTATTTATAAGGGTATTGTGCGCAATAATGATGAGGATTTCATCTCGGCAATTTTCCACTATGAGCTCGTTGACGGCTACGTCTGGCTGCCGGTAAAGACAGAATTGGAGATTGAATTTCCTCCGGAAATACGCAATTTGCAAATGCTGGGCAAGGATCCGGTAAGCGCTAAAAAATTCAGGGATTCCATTAAAAATCGTAAAGATCGTATTCAGGGAAAGGTCGTACTCAAATTCTCAAATTATCGTCTGAACCGGGGACTTTCGGACAAGATCTTTGAAGATAAAAGCGGGCAAACAGCCCAGTAATTCCGGTACTGCGGGTGGCCTCTGAGAACCACAGCCTGATCTTGCAACAAAAAGTGGACACGGTGATAAATCACATTGCTTGTTTCAATGCTGATAATTCAAATTCCACAGGTGACCTGTATCCCAGAGCTGAATGTTTCCTTAATCTGTTGTAGAAAACTTCCATA
>JAJRUW010000006.1 GCA_024277615.1 Fidelibacterota bacterium
AAGGCTTTACCCCATCCTGGGTCCCTGTTGAAACCGGTCATTGGTCCACTCAATGGGCGAATACATCTTGGTTTTATGAGTTTATGGGAATGCATGGTGATGATATGGAATATTTGTTGAAAGCTAACCCCTCGAGGAGTTGTATGGTATATTATAAAGGTACTGATGCTGTCTCGCAGTGATGATGTTGAGGCGTTTGTGTAATGAAATATTCATTTACAAATCTATTAGTTGTCCTGTTGACTCCCAGCGTAGCCGTTAAGTAAGGTATGTTGAGAGATATAATTTCATTAATTAAATTCCTGGCCAGGCAGAAACAATTAATCTTCACCATGGCTCGTCGTGAAGTAATGATGCAGTATGCCGGATCCTTCTTAGGTCTTGCCTGGACATTTATTCACCCGCTGGTACTTATTTTTGTATTCTGGTTTGTCTTCAGTGTTGGATTTAAAGCCAAACCAATGAATGATGTCCCTTTTGCCGTATGGTTGACCGCCGGTATGATGCCTTGGTTTTTGTTTTCAGACATTTTAACAAGTTCAGTTGGAGTGGTTGTTGCAAATACTAATCTTATTAAGAAAACATTGTTTCCTGCGCAGATTCTTCCTCTAGTAAAAATCCTGGCATCACTGGTGACCCATGCCGTTTTTTTGTTCTTGTTGCTTGGCCTGCTTGCAGTTATGCATATCTCTTTTACCTTGTATTTTTTGCAATTTTTTTATTACTCCTTGGGCCTCTGTATTTTTGCCCTAGGCCTGTCCTGGATTGTTTGTGCTCTTAATGTTTTTATTCGGGATGTCGCTCATGTAGTAGCGGTTATCATCCAGGTTGGTTTTTGGATCACACCCATTTTTTGGGATATCCATATTATGCCCTCTAAGGTACAAATTCTCTTAAAGCTTAATCCTATGTATTATATTGTTCAGGGGTATCGTGATACCTTTATCTATCAAGTCGCTTTTTGGAGACATCCATATCAGACGCTTTATTTTTGGATAATATGTGGATTGACGTTTTGTATAGGGATGTATGTTTTTCAGCGGCTTAGCCCCCAGTTTGCCGATGTATTATAAGTGGTGATAGGGGGAATTAGTGACAGTCCAACAGCCCATAATTCGTTTAGAGAATATTGATAAGGTATACAGAGTTTATGAGCGACAAATTGATTGGGTTCGGTCAGCTCTGATCCCGGGATCCCGCGCTCATTACAGGGAATTCTCGGCACTCTCTGGTATTTCATTGACGGTAGGCCCCGGGGAAACGGTAGGTATTGTCGGCCGTAATGGAAGTGGAAAATCGACACTTTTGCAGATTATTTGTGGGATTCTGCAACCGACCAGGGGAAAGGTTGACGTGAGTGGACGAATTTCAGCTCTACTAGAACTTGGTGCCGGGTTTAATCCGGAATTTTCCGGTAGGGAGAATGTATATTTAAACGGTTCTATCCTAGGTTTGAATCGAGATGAAATTAATGACTGCTTTGCGGATATCGAGTCTTTTGCGGGTATTGGAGAGTTTATTGACCGACCAGTCAAAACATATTCCAGCGGGATGTATGTTCGATTGGCTTTTGCGGTAGCGATCAATGTACGACCGAACATTTTGATTGTTGATGAAGCCTTGTCTGTGGGTGATACGTTGTTTCAGGCCAAATGCTTTGCCAAGTTTAAACAGTTCCAGGAACAGGGAGTAACAATTCTGTTTGTGACCCATTCCATGGATCTGGTGACCAGGTATTGTTCACGGGCGTTTCTATTAGAGAAAGGACACTTGGTGCAAATCGGACCCGCCAAGGAGGTGGTCGATTCGTACAACCGGCTTCTAATCGATCAATCCATTGGGTCCGGAAAAAACAAGACCGTTTCGGAAAAGTCCCAGGAGGAAGAGAACGTACGGGAAGGAGGTGAAGGACGGTTACTTGCTCATGTGAAGAGCAATGAGCATGATTTTCAGCTGAATTCTGATGAGAATCGTTACGGCAATGGCAAAGCGGAAATTGTAAAAGTAGGGATTTATAATTGCAAAGGCCAGCCGCAGCAGACTGTTTGCCATGCTGAGCAATGTAAGATCATAATGGATGTTGTTTTCCACACGGATTTGGAAAACCCTGTATTTGCCTTTACGATTAAGGATGTGAAAGGTTTTGATATAACGGGAACAAATACCTTTTTTCATGAGATTGATACCGGCACAATGCGGAAGGGTGAGATATTCAGGGCTGTGTTTACGCAGTATATGCGTTTGAATGCCGGATCATATCTCCTTTCTTTCGGATGTGCCGGGTTTGAAGATGGTGAATATGTCGTCTATGACCGTCGTTATGATCTTATGAGCTTTGAAGTGATATCCGGTCGTCAAAGTGTTGGATTTTTTGATTTAGACGCAGATATTTCCGTAGATCAGGTTCATTGATTGATCGTTGACAGATGAATTTTATGGGTTAGAGCATGACTGCTGAATGGTCTAAAAGAGTAACTGCCATTCTCTTTTTATTGATCATTGTTTTTGTAATATTAATTGGCCGTTATTTTTTATTTTACCGCTCTGAAGTTGTATGGACTATGATTAATGTGAATCAGTCGAAACAACAGGCCGATGCGCATTTGATACAGATCAAAAACGGTAAAACAATTCTTATTGATGCTGGTCACCGAAACACGGCCAAATCCATGTTGCTTCCGTATCTAAGGCGGCATGCAGTAAAGAAAATCGATATTGTTTTTATTACCCATCCCCATGTCGATCATTATGGTGGTCTGGAGTATCTGCTCGCAAATAAAATTAAAATCGGGCAAGTGTATTTCAACCTTCCGGATAAAGAAATATGTGACAGGGAAATTCCATGGGGCTGCAACTACAAAGATGTTCTGACTGTTCGGGATATTTACAGTAAATATGGTGTGCCTCCGGAGATTTCCAAGGCGGGGATGAAGTTCAATCTTGGTCCGGACACCTGGATGGAAATAATATATGCCTTTGACGGTGTCCATACGCCTGCAGGGAAAACATCAATCAATGATATGTCTCTAATTATGATGTTGCATTACAGAGATTTTAAATGTCTTTTTACCGGTGACTTGGACAAAAAGATTGGGGCGTATGCTGCTAAATTTCCGAATTTGATAGCAGCAGATGTGTTGAAAGTTCCCCATCATGGTGCCGAAAGTACGGTTCCAGACGCTTTTTTTAAAAGTGTTTCTCCAAAATATGCCTTGGTTCCTTCGCCCGAGATTCTTTGGCTGAGTCACCGGAGTGAAAGGATAAGAACATGGTTCTCAAAGCATGGTATCCCAGCATATGTCAATGGTATATCGGGAAATATTCGTGTTTCAATGCGGGGTTCCCAAATGGTCGTAATGCCGAACTCTGATAATTAGGAATATCGTGCAACTCGGTCGGACTTATTTTTCACCTTGTTATTCCGATGTCAATACACTCCTGTCCGGTCGGTAAATTTGTCTGCCCCCCCCCTCTGAGATTCTATGAGTAATCAATTTCTTGAAATAAATGCGCTGGAGCAGTTAGACTCCGGCATATACGCCCATCCAGCATCGTCGGTTTTTTCTTATTCGGACGGAGATGCTGCCGAAACCTATCTCTATGAGGTGATTCACAAGGCCAGAGACGTCTCTTCTTTATCTGTTGAACTGGAAGGAAATATACGGGATTGGAGTTCAAAGTATCATCTCTGTTCCATCCGGAGCAACTTGTTTCGTGGTTTTAATTTTAAAAATGGAGCAACAGCTCTTGAGCTTGGTTCAGGTTGCGGATCTGTAACAAGGTATCTGGGTGAATGCGGGCTTGAAGTTGATGCTGTTGAAGGCAGCAGGCGACGTGCGGAAATCGCCCATGAGCGTTGCCGGGATCTGGATAATGTGGTTGTTGTCCAGGGTAACTTCAATCAGCTTGATTTCCCTGAAAATGGTTATGATTATATTTTCCTGATTGGAGTGCTGGAGTATGCCGGCAGGTTTTTTGACGGGTTATCGGATGAGGATGCTTTTGCAAAGATTCTTGTTCGGGCCAGGAAGGCATTACACCCGGATGGCGTTATTTTTATGGCCATAGAAAATAGAATGGGCTTAAAGTACTGGCTGGGAGCCAACGAGGATCATTACGGCAAACCTTTCATAGGTCTGTATGATTATCCCGGATCCCAGGGGATACGGACGTATGACCGAAAAAGCCTGCAGCAACTTTTTTCTTCGCTAAACTTGAATGATTTTCGTTTTTTGTACCCTTTCCCTGATTATAAACTGCCCAGGCTTCTCCTCTCTGATGAGTTTATCAGAATGGATCCATATGCATCTTCTCTTCTGTACAGGATTTCTTCACAAGATTATCAGTCCAGTATGCATGCGGAGTGCAGTGAGTTTCTTCTCTGGAATGCTTTGCAAAAAAATAAGTATCTCGAAGATTTTGCCAATTCTTTTCTTATACTGCTTGGGAAAAATAAAGAGGTGCTTGACAGGTTTGTTGAACATGATTTTATTTTTTATTCCGGCACGGATCGCCATCCCTCCTGCAGAACAATAACCCGTAAACCTGCCGGCGAACCCACGGTTATTAAAACTTCTCTTGCGCCACATTTAACAGAATCCGTCCGAGTGCCTGAACACCACCTAGACGAAGTGGATTATATTTCCGGACCGTTGCTTTCCGTATGCTGGCTCCAGAGTCTGGTCTCTGATCCTGCCGGAGAAGAGTCTCTGTGTCATGTGGACAGCTATTGGGATTTTTTACAGGAAGCTGCCGGCTCTGACGGGTCTGAGTTGAACAATTTTGATCTGTTACCCTTTAATATTATTGTTGATGAGAAGGGGCGGTATGTCGTGATTGATGAAGAGTGGCAGAGTGAGCAGTCTTTTTCTGCCGGCTTTGTTCTCTTTCGCGCTCTATTGTTTTATACTCTGGACTCCCCCCTTCTTCTTAAGGAATTCAATGAAAAGATAGGGGTGAAGACTACATATGATTTTATTTTCTGGTTTTTTAAGCGATATGGATTGGATTTTGAGCGTCAGCTTGAGCCATTTATCCGCCTGCAAACGGAACTGGTCGGGAGTATCGTCTCCAATGCCATACCGAAACAGGATCTCGTCAATGCATTGTACCAGCCGTTTACGTATCCGCAACGGGTCAGCTTGCCCGAAGTAGAAACCGTGGAATTATATTGGAGTCAGGAGCCTGACGTTTTCAATGAACAGGATAAACTGAGCTGCAGAGCAGGACATACTGATGGAAACGTTGTCTGCCGGTTTTTCCTGCCTGATTCGGTAGAATCTTTTCGTTATCTTCGTCTGGATATCGGAGACCGTCCCGGTTTCTGTTCTCTGCAAAAAATCATACTGTCTTCAGTAGGATCTGATGGATCAAAAACGCCAGTCTGTGAGTGGAATGATATTGATAGCATTGTTAGGCATTCAGACCTGCACAATATGAAATATCTTGCTGGAGAGCTGGGTAGTATCTTCGTGGCCCTGAACAATGATCCCTATTTGATTCTTAATCTGGATCGGACCGGATTCACGATGCCAGTCGCCGGTGCACGGTTTCAGGTCGATGTAGAAATGACTCTGCCCGCCTCTGCGGATTTTTTCCTCGCCCGCCAGGCATTGCATGAGGCGGCCGGTGAATATGATCGGCAGACCAGAAATTTACGAAAGAGGCTGGATGAGCAGGATATCATCCTTGCCAAGAAAAAGAATTCAATAGACCTGTACCATGAGGAACTGAGGCACTATCAGGGACGGTTGGACGCTCTGCAGTCTTCCTATGATAAGCTTATCAACAGTCCTGTCGTCAGGGTAAAAGAGCGGTTACGGATTATATGGCGGTTGAAAAGAAAACTGCAAAAAAATCTGAACACGATACGTTATCAGTTAAACAGTGACTACAGAGAAATTGAACATTCCGGTATTTTTGATCGAAACTATTATCTGACCAGATACCCGGATATCGCAGAGGTGGGAGTGGACCCACTGGTTCACTATCTTGATGATGGGTGGAAAGAGCAGCGTGATCCAAGCCCTCTTTTCAGCACAGCTTTTTATATCGGACGAAATCCGGAGGTTGCAGAGGCCGGCGTAAATCCATTGCTTCATTATCTGCAGGCTGGTGGCGCAGGACTTCGGGATCCCTGCCCGGTATTTCACGCAGGCTATTACGCAAATCAGCTTTTATCTCCGTTACCTTCCAGTATAACTCCGCTTGGGCACTATCTGAAATATGGTGCCGACTGTAAGGCCGATCCCAATCCCCTGTTTGACGGCTTGTATTACCTGAAGAATAATCCGGATGTCGCTGCCACCTGCATGAATCCGCTGGTTCATTATCAGCTGGCCGGTGGCGCAGAACTCCGCGATCCCGGCCCGTTTTTCAGTACTGAATATTACGTTAACAAACATCCGGAATTACAGCAGTCGGAAAGCACCGCCCTAGAGCACTATTTCCGTCTTCATATCGAATCCGGTGGCCGTGAAGAGCTGGAATTTGATCAGTTGCCAAAAATTTCCATCATCACCCCGGTGTACAATGTTGAGGAAATGTATTTAAAGAATTGCGTTACATCTGTGCTCCAGCAGAGTTATCCCAACTGGGAACTGTGCCTTGTGGATGATGGGAGCAGTGCCGTCCATATTAAACCGCTGCTTGATGAATTTTCGGCTAGAGATTCCAGGATTAGGATAAAAATCCTTGACCGGAACCACGGTATTGCCGGTGCGACCAATGAAGCGGTTGCTCTGGCCAGCGGCGATTATCTTACTTTCCTTGATAACGATGACGAACTGGCTGTAAATGCCTTGATGGAAGTCGCAAAGGCAGTTGAACAGTACGGCGCAGATATCTATTATTCAGATGAGGATATCATCGATTCCGACGGACATAGCACCGCCACCCATTGCAAACCGGATTATTCTCCTGACCTCCTCCTCTCGCATAATTATATCACCCATCTCCTGGTAGTACGCAGATCTTTATTTGATACCGTAGGCGGCCTGGATACTTCTCTTGACGGTGCCCAGGATTTTGACATGGTGCTCCGTCTGGTCGAGTTGACAGACAAAATAGTTCACATCCCCAAGATATTATATCATTGGCGAAGTATTGCCACATCCACTGCCGCTGACCCGGAAGCAAAAGGGTATGCGGGACAGGCCGGAAAAACAGCCCTGGAGGAGGCCTTGGAAAGGAGAAAAATAGAAGGTGAGGTTCTGTCGGGCAATAAAAAATTCTATTATCGTGTTCGCCGAAAAATTTCAGGAGAGCCCCTTGTTTCGATAATTATTCCGTTTAAGGACCAGTCGGATTACCTACGTCGTTGTGTGAATTCTATCTTGAACATTACAAGTTACCAGAATTTAGAAGTAATCGGGGTTGATAATAACAGTGAAGAACGTAAAACAGCAGACTTGCTGGATGAGTTGGTCGGGATTGATTCACGAATTAGTTTCATCAAGTATGAAGGAGCCTTCAACTATTCAGCGATAAATAACTTTGCCGTGGAACAGGCCCGGGGGGAACATATCATCTTGATGAATAATGATATTGAAGTACTTAATGTTGGCTGGCTTGAAGCCTTGCTGGAACATTCACAGCGGCCGGATGTGGGGGCTGTGGGGGCGAAACTCTATTATAAAAACAATACAATTCAGCATGCCGGGGTTATAATAGGTATAGGAGGATTTGCCGGGCATTCCCATCGCCATTTTCCTCGCCGATCACCGGGTTATTTCAACCGTCTTTATTGTATCCAGAACCTCAGTGCGGTTACTGCGGCGCTTCTGATGGTGAAGAAAAGTACTTTTTTCGAGGTGGATGGGCTGGATGAAGAAAATCTCGGCACGGCCCTGAATGATGTTGACTTTTGTTTAAAACTGCGGGAAAAAGGCTATCTTAATGTTTTTACGCCTTACTGTGAGGCATACCATTATGAATCCGTTTCCAGGGGCTATGAGGATACACCGGAAAAGCAGCAACGATTTAACAAGGAAGTTATGTGTTTTCAGCAAAGATGGGCGAAGATATTGTCCACTGGTGATCCCTATTATAATCCCCAGCTCACCTTGGAGAGGGAAGATTTTTCTTTAAAAAGTTGAATGAAAAAAAAAACATTTTCCGACGGGGAGCTTCATTCATCAGCCGTTGTGTAACGATATACATCCTTCCTCTTTTTCCCTTTCTCCAGCGCACGGTTTTCCCTGTATGCGGACGGTTGCGTCGTCAGCTCGATAGACTTCAGGGAAAGTTCAGCGGGTTTGACCGTAAATATGACCGCTGGCTGAAACAACAGTCTGCCGTTTTCGCCCATTCCCTACCTGATTCCACTCCTGCCATACAACCGCTAATCAGCCTGATTATGCCGGTGTACAATGTTCAGCCGCAGTTGCTTTTCGCGGCAGTTAATTCGGTGCGTCGGCAAATCTATACAAACTGGGAACTGTGCATAGCCGATGATTGTTCGGTAAATCCGGAACTGCGGAGGCAGCTCGTGGATTTTGCAGAAAAAGATACAAGAATCCGAGTCCGGTACCTCAAGAAAAACCTGGGTATTGCCGGTGCCTCAAACGCTGCTTTGGCATTGGCACGAGGGGAATTCATCGGCCTGCTTGATAACGATGATGTACTTGCGGACCGCGCTCTCCTGGAGGTGGTACGAGTCATCAGTCGGCAACCTGAAGTTGATCTGATATACAGTGATGAAGATAAAATTACGGAACAAGGGAAAAGATACGCTCCGTTTTTCAAACCGGATTTCGGCCCGGATACCCTTCGCAGCTATAATTATATCTGCCATTTTGCAGTGATGCGTGCAGATGTTGTCAAGGCCGTTGGCGGATTTCGTCAGGGATATGATGGTTCGCAGGATTATGATCTCTTTCTGCGTGTCTGCGATTATTCAACCAGAATTGCCCATATCCCCAAAATTCTCTATCACTGGCGGGCCGTAGAGGGGTCGGTGGGAAAGGACGGGACGGCAAAACCCTATGCCTATGAAAGCGCAAAAAAAGCGCTGGCGGATCATCTGCGGAAGCGAGGTTTGCAGGGAGAGGTTGAAGACGGTTTTTTTACAGGTTCGTATCATATCAGGTATGCGATATCCGAACAGCCTGAAATTGCGATAATCATTCCGACAAGAGATAAGGTACAGGTGCTGAGGCGATGTATAGATTCGGTTCTTGGAAAAACGACTTATTCCAATTATCATATCCTGATTGTTGATAACAACAGTTGCAAGCAGGAAACGTTTTCTTATTATGATGAGCTGAAGAGAGAGAAGCGCATCAGGATCATCAGCTATGACAGGCCGTTTAATTTTTCCGCTCTGAACAATTTTGCCGTGCGTCAGGTCAACGCCGAGTATCTTGTTTTTTTAAACAATGATACAGAAGTAATTTCAACCCAATGGCTTGAGGAGATGCTTGGCCTGGGACAGCGTTCGGACGTGGGTGCTGTCGGTTGTCTTCTTCTTTATGGGAATGATACCGTCCAGCACGGCGGGGTAATTCTCGGTATCGGCGGAGTTGGCGGACACGCGCACAAGCATTTTTCAGATGACGAAGAGGGGTATTTTGGTCGTTTGAAAGTGGTGCAAAACCTCAGCGCGGTTACTGCGGCCTGTCTATTGCTCAGGCGCCGGGTTTTTGATGAGGTCGGTGGCTTCACTGAGAAATTGAGCCATGCGTTTAATGATGTTGATTTATGCTTGAAAATAAGGGACAAGGGATATCTTATTGTCTATACTCCCTTTGCCCGGCTTTACCACCATGAATCAATCAGCCGGGGCTTTGAAGCCACCCCTGGAAAAAGAAAACGATTTAATCAGGAAATCAAATATATGGAAGAAAAATGGCAAGAAGTTATCAAGAAAGGAGATCCTTATTACAATCCGAACCTGTCGTTAACAAAAGAGGATTTCAGCTTGAATATCAATGCACACACAATCCAGGCAGGAAAATGATCTTTCAAATTCTAATGTGGAGATTCTTTTCATTCTTGTCGAATGCCATATATATGATAGATTCAAAAAAAATATTGATCATTTTTAGTGTCTTCTTCTCTGCAGTCGGTGTGGGGCTCGTTGGGCCTGGAGAAGAAGCTGTAGCCGGAAATGAAAACAATTTTCTCACTCTTGTTCTGCCGGCGATTTTTCACAAAGCTGTTGCTCCGGGAGAGCTGTCAGTGGTGCGGAATGGTGATATCTTAACTGTCCGTTCAAATAAATCGCCAAGTTGGAAAGTTGATTTTGCCATTGGCAGTGGAGCACCAGGTGGTGGGTTGGCAACCGGATTGTATGTGCCGGCAGATAGTCCGGAAAGTATTGTCGAGGACAGGCCTTTTCGATCCTGCTGTTCAGCGGTAGGCCTTGACAATCTGGAATGGCGATGGCGGGAATTTGGTGGTTCTGCCGGTACCCGAGCTTCTTTGGGGCTGAACGCTCAGGTGACAGGGTTTACAATTTTGGAAAATTCTCCTCAAAAAGTTGTTTTCAGCATGATCGGCAGCTGGAATGGAGTGAGTGATTTTTTGCGAACAACCACTATCACACCAGATGGTTTTACCACAACAGTGAGGGCTGCTTACGCTGGCACAACAGGTAAGGATAGCATGTGGTGGATTATCTCGTTATTTCGTCCTGACAGGATTTATACGGATCAGGTAACCGTTATGGATCATGACACGCCTCCGGTTCCATTATCCTTCACTCCAGGTAGCATACGTTCCCTGCCAACAGGAATTACCCTGCCATACAGGTTCGAGTTTCCGCTGAAATTTTCTCAACAGACGAGTATTTTTCTGGATGTAATCAATCTTGCCGAACCTTATGGAAATCCTGACAACTATGAATATTGGGATAAGGATTCCATGCTGGGTGGTAATTATATGTTCTACCCACGCTGGCAAGGTAGTTTCCAGAATATTACGTATACGTTTACATGGAAATGGCGATTTACCCCCATGGATTAAGGAAAGACAAGACTATTTCTATCCGTACAAAATTTGTTCCGGCACAGTAGGAAATCACGAAGTAAAGGTTTTTTTCGGGAAAATGTTTTGAGGAATGACTTGTCTTGATGGATTCACACATCGAGACGATTTATTGTGGTGGGCAGATCAGGGGCGGTCATGCTGGTTTAAATCAATCCAAAATGGATGGTAGTTGAAACACTGCCAAAATAAGTACTATTCAATTCATGTGTTCAATACCTTTGCAACGTGATTTTAAAGATTTTCCCCCCCATACCTATGATCTGATAATAGTTGGAGGTGGTATCTTCGGAGCCTGTGCATGCTGGGAAGCAGCTTCTCGCGGCCTGTCGGTGCTGCTCCTGGAACAAGACGATTTTTCTCATGCCACTTCGGCCAATCATTTTAAAATGGTACATGGCGGTATAAGATATCTGCAACATGGTGATCTGACAAGGATTTACGAATCCAGCCACGAGCGTGCGGCCATGTTGCGCACCTGTCCGCATCTGGTTCAACCGCTGCCCATTGTCATCCCGACGCATGGTTGGGGTACCAAGGGTAAACTGTTCCTGGGGCTGGGTATGTATATCTATGATCTGCTGACCTGGCGTCGCAACAAAGGGCTGCAGAAAAGCAGGAAAGTGCCGTGGAGCAGTTTTCTTTCAAGAGAAACTCTGCAGCGGCATTTTCCCGGTCTTGCTGACAGTGAATTAACAGGGGGTGCTGTTTTCTATGATGGTCAGATGTATAATCCGCCACGTCTTGCTTTGGCGTTTATCCGTTCGGCAGTGGGTAGGGGAGCAAAAGTCGCCAATTACGCGGAGGTGACGGATTTTATACTTGAGGGGCGGAAAGTAGTCGGGGTGCGGGCGAATGATCGGCTAACCGGTGAGGCCCATGAGGTTCGAGCACGTATAGTGCTCAATACGGCAGGCCCGTGGGCACATAGGCTGCTTGCTGAAAAATTGCATGTCGATCTTGCGCCAACGCCCACTTTTTCCAGGGATCTTGCCTTTGTGATTAAAAGGCGGTTTAAAAGCCCATACGGTCTGGCTCTCCTGTCCGGCAGCAAGGATGCGGACAGCGTTCTTGATCGTGGCGGGCGTCATCTCTTCCTTATACCCTGGCGCGGGTATACCCTGGTCGGGGTATGGCATAAAATTTTTACCAACAGGCCAGAGAACATCACTGTAAATCGTGATGAACTGGAAGAGTATGTGGCCGAGGTGAACCGGGCCTATCCGAAATTGCGGCTTTCGGTTGATGAAATCTCAACAGTCAACATGGGCCTGACCCTGTTTGGTGAAGAAGACGCTCAAGAATCAGGAAAACTGAGTTTTGGCAAAAGGAGCAGGATTGTAGATCATGAAAAAGAACATGATGTGTCCGGGTTGTTGACGTCGATAGGAGTTCGTGCGACTATGGCAAGGGGGGTAGCTGAAAAGGTTGTAGACATCGTGTCCAGGCGCATCGACAGGGTACTTCTGCCCTCCATGACCGATACCCTGCCTGTTTTTGGTGGCGATATAGAAGATATCGAACAACTCAAGGAACGCGCCATAATGGAACTGGCAAATGATCTTCCCCGGCAGAGTATCATTTCCCTTGTTCGCAATCATGGCTCCAGGTATCGGGATGTTTTTGATATCGTTACTGATCAGGATGAAAAATTGTCCGGAACGCTGCCGGGAAGCCGTGTTACAAAGGCAGAAATCGTGTACAGTGTCCGCGAAGAGATGGCAATGAAACTCACAGACATAGTCTTTCGCAGGACAGAGCTCGGAACCGGCTCGAAACCGGACCAGGCCGCTCTTGCGGAGTGTGCGGCCATTGCTGCAAAAGAGTTGAACTGGGATCAGGATCGGGTGCAGAAAGAGCTTGAAGGGATTGATGCGGCCTGTAAAAAGTTCAAGATTAATGAAACCTGTAAAGAGTAGCTTATGAATGTTTTAATTACCGGCGGCACGGGTTTTATCGGTTCAAGACTGGCTCTGCGCTGTCTTGAAGCCGGAGATAGGGTTGTGATCTATGGTCAGGAGAATACACCTGCGGAAAAACAGAACCGGAAAACCATCGAGGATGCGGGGGCAAAAATAATTCTTGCTTCAATGACGGAGCGTGAACAACTGGCTGATGCCCTGGAGGACATTGATTTGGTCTTTCATCTCGCTGCCGCCCAGCATGAGGCCAATGTCCCGGACAGCCTGTTCTGGGACGTCAATGTTAAGGCCACCAAACAGCTATTGGAAATTGCTACAGAAAAAGGAGTTAACCGTTTTGTTCACGGCAGCACAATAGGGGTTTATGGTTCTGTCCTGAGTGGACAGCTTGACGAATCATCGGAGCTGCGGCCTGATAATATTTATGGAGTCACCAAACTGGCCGGAGAAAAGGTCGTACTCGAGGCCGGCAATCGTTTGCCGGTGGTTGTTATTCGTATTTCAGAGACCTATGGCTCCGGGGACAGGCGCCTGTTAAAACTTTTTAAGGCCATAGACAAAAAAGCATTTTTCATGATCGGAAGCGGAAAAAATGTCCATCACCTGATCTATATCGATGACCTGATTGACGGATTTCTGGCCGCAGCCAGCAATGACAGGGCGTCGGGAGAGGTGTTTGTCCTTGCCGGCAGAGAAATTGTGACCACCAACGAGATGGTCGCGACTATTGCCCGGATCCTTGGGAAGAAGCTGCTTCCTATCCGGGTACCGCTCTTTCCCATGATGGCGGTGGCCATTGCAATGGAGAGCATCTTACGCCCCATGGGCATCCAGCCACCCCTGCACAGAAGGCGTATGGATTTCTTTAAAAAGAGTTTTCTTTTTTCTTTGGATAAGTCGCGTGATATACTTGGATTTGAGCCCAGGTATTCGTTTCATGACGGGGTGGAGCAGACCGTGCAATGGTACAAAAAAACCGGGTTGTTATAGGACAACATTGAATAAATACTCTCCCCGCCGCACTGTCTTTTTCTGGTGTGGAGTAGATAGCTGCGGCTAGAGGAGAATTGTTCTTTTTGGAATACAGGAGTAAAAGATGCACGAAAAGCCTGAGTTGACAGCTTTGATGGAACCTTTTGATTCATTCTGGGAGGCACCCGCTGATATTGAAAAGGGATATGGCCGTTTTTCCAAGTTTTATTCACGCAATTATTTCAAACAGATAACGCCAAAAACAATGGATAATGTTCTTGTCATCAGTTGCGGCCCAGGCTATATGCTTGCCCTTTTGAAGGATATGGGGGTTGAGCAGGTGCTCGGTATTGATTCCAGGCCTGAAAAAGTGGCTCATGCGCAGAAGAAAAATCTCAATGCGCAGGTGGCCTATGCATTTGAATTCCTTGAAAAAAGTGATGAGCAATATGACGTGATCATCGCCGAGCAGGAGATCAATCATCTGACAAAAGAGGAGATTGTCACGTTTTTGAAGCTCTGCCGAAACAGGCTGAAGGACGGGGGCAGGATTGTCGTCCATTCCCTCAACGGCGCCAATCCAATCACCGGTCCTGAGGCTCTGGCCCAGAACGTGGACCATTACAATACCTTTACCGAGTACAGCCTCAAACAGTTGCTGGAACATTCCAGATACAGGGAGATGACGGTTTTTCCCCTGCAACTCTATATTTTTTATGAGAATCCCCTCAATATTATCGGCAGGAGTGTTGATTGGATATTCAACATGATCTTTAAGATATGTTTCAAGTTTTACGGAAAATCAAACAATATTTTCAGTAAGAAGATCGGAGCTGTTGCCGTAAAGTAGAGGGGATTCAGCCTGAGGATAATGGTGTGCCGGAGCAACTGGGAAAAACGATAGCCAAAACGAATGTCATTCGTGAGAAACTGGCCAGTGGTGAAGGGTCGCCTTACCAGACTTACAAGGCCTTAACCATCGGCGATGGATCGCTGTGGTCTTTTGTTTGCTATGAGGTGCTGACAAGTCTGCTTGGTCCTCTGTCCGGCGCGGCCGGATATCTGTTGCGCAAAATTTTCTACAAAAAATTGTTCAAAAGGGTGGGCAGGGGCCTGATTATCGGTCGCAACGTGGTTATCAGGCATCCTGGAAAGATTCGGATCGGCAACAATGTGACCATTGACGACAATACTATTATTGACGGCCGCGGTTCCGGTGCTGATGGGCTGGTACTGGAAAGTAATGTCTTGGTCAACAGAAACTGCATGATCCTGGCAAAGACCGGGCCGATTTATATTGGGGAAAAAACCAGTATCGGCAGTAATTCCGTTATTGTTTCCATTTCCGGGGTCCGAATCGGAGCGTCGGTCTTAACCGCCGGTGGTCTGTATATCAGCGCCGGATCATACCGGTTTGATAATCCGAAAATTCCAGTTATGGAACATGACGCCTATTCAGGCGGACCCGTGGAAATCGGGGATGGTGCATGGATGGGGACCAGGGTAACCATTCTTGATGGAGTGCGTATCGGCAGGGGAGCCGTTATCGGGGCCTGCAGTATGGTGAATAAAGATATTCCATCGTTTGGTGTTGCAGTAGGCACGCCGGCAAAGGTCGTCCGTACACGCAGGTAAACGGGTTTGCCTGTGCATTGCGCACGTGGGTTGTTGATCGTGTTGAACTCGAAAAATTGTTGTCATTGATCAGGGAGATTTCAGGGGAACATGTGTGGTATTTCCGGATATATAACAACGGCTGGCGTGAGCGAAGCCCTGATTGAGACGATGAATACCGCCATTGCCCACCGGGGGCCGGACGGTGAGGGGATATTTATCAATGAGAACCACACCACCGGTCTGGGGCACAGGCGTCTGTCCATCATTGATCTGGACAGCGGCAGACAGCCCATGACCAATGAAGACGGCAGGCTCTGGATCACCTTTAACGGAGAAATATACAACTACCGTGAACTCCGCCGTGAGCTGGAACCAAGACACAGCTTCACGACCAGGAGTGACACCGAAGTAATCCTCCATCTCTACGAGGAGAAAGGTGAAAAATGCCTGCAGTATCTTCGCGGCATGTTTTCCCTGGCCATCTATGATACCCGCACTCATTCCCTGTTTGCCGCCCGTGATCACCTGGGACAGAAGCCGTTTTTTTATCATCATCGGGATGATACATTTGTCTTCGCATCTGAAATAAAGGCAATTCTTGCGGTGAAACCGGAGCTGCGCCGGATGGATAAGCAGGCGCTGTATGAGTATCTTACCATCCGGATAATCACCCCGCCCCGATCCATGTTTGCCGGCATCCGTAAGCTCCCGCCCGGCCATTTCCTGCTTTTCCAAGATGGGCGTCTGACAGTTAAAAAATACTGGAACCTTTCCTATGAGCCGAAGCTGGGACTCAATTTTGAAGATACACTGCTTGCCCTGGATGAAAAGTTTGAGGAAACCGTTCGCTACCACCTGGTCAGTGATGTGCCGGTAGGGGCTTTTTTAAGCGGCGGCCTGGATTCGAGCCTCATCGTCAACATGATGCATAAGGTAGGTGAGCGCAACTTCAAGACCTTCTCTGGTGAGGTCCCGTACCAGAATTTCAGTGAACTCCCCGCGGCGCGGCTGGTTGCGGAAATGAACGGGACGAACCATCATGAGTTGACGATTAACCCATCCTTGGTCCGGTCACTGCCGGATCTGGTCTACTATCTGGATGAGCCGTCTGATCCCCTATCCGTCTGCATGTACTCTATCTCTGAAATGGCCAGTAAGGAGGTTAAAGTTGTCTTGGGCGGAGACGGAGGTGATGAACTTTTCGGCGGCTATGACCGTTATTACGGCAATGTTTATGCCAGCTATTACGCGTTGCTCCCTGAATTTTTGCGCAAACACGTTCTGGGGCATTTATTTGATATCCTTCCCGATGGGTTTTGGTATCGGAGTATCAGTCACAAGTTGAAGTGGATGCATCAGATGTCGTTTAGCAAAGGTGGTATGCGCTATGCCAAGAGCCTGAGTTATTTTTATTTTTCCGATAAATACAAACAGGAACTCTATACGGATACTTTTCGTCGCGATGTGGGACTCTTTGACCCGGAAGTCTGTCTGGCCGAATACTTTGATGCCGATAATGGCCGCCGGCTCATCGACAAAATGCTATATGTCGACTCCATGACCCGGATGCCGGATCATCCCAATATGATACTGGATCGAATGACCATGGCGCATGGGCTGGAAGCCAGGGCTCCATTTCTTGACCATAAACTGGCTGAATTCTGCGCTGCCATTCCACCGGAGTTCAAAGTAAAAGGAACGACCCGTCGATATATCCAGGTACAACTGGCGAAAAAATATCTTCCGGAAGAATTGTTGTCCAGGAAGAAACAGGGTTTTTCCTCTCCATTGACCTATCTGCTCCAGGACGAATTCAGGAGGTTGTATAAAAAATTGTTGAAAAACTCGGTGTTGGTAGATAAAGGTTACCTGCACCTGGAAATTATAGATACGCTCCTGGGGGAGCATTTAAGTAAAAAAGTTGATCATGGCAATCGTCTCTGGCTTTTGTGCAATGCCGAAGTCTGGTATAGAATGTATATTGAAGGTCAGAGTAGAGAACAGTTAAAAACAACCCTCATGTCATGAGTTCCACGGAAGACAGGTGAAATATATGCGTGTGCATATTCGTAGTGTAATCATGGTGTTGCAGGTACTGGTTGCAACCGTATCCACCTCATTGGCTGCCGATGCAGAATATATTTGGGCGGAAAATGATTTTTCCGGATCTACTCTCTATATGAGCAGCTACCGGAACGGGAGTTGGGGAAAGAAAGAGCTGATTTTTGCTGATGGAAATCTCAATATTCTTC
The DNA here is from genome assembly GCA_024277615.1 of Fidelibacterota bacterium. Lineage (GTDB taxonomy): Bacteria > Fidelibacterota > Marinisomatia > SCGC-AAA003-L08 > JACNLC01 > JAADGM01. The sequence continues at coordinate 17,750 of JAJRUW010000006.1, forward strand.
CGGCCCTCGGTTCGGACAGCGGGGGGAATCATCTGGCAGTTTGGGTCACCCTGCTGGCCAACGACAGGAGTGTACTCAAATATAGTTGGCGAGAGGACAATGGCTGGACAGAGCCAGCTATACTCAGAGATAGCTTTAAGGAAAACCTAGCCCCGGTCGTTCTTTTCGATGCTGTTGATATGCCCTGGATTATCTGGTCGGCAAATGACGGCAATGACGATGATATTTATGCTGTATCGTATGCAAACGAAATTTGGAGTTTACCGTTGAGACTCAATACTGATAATGAGGTTCCGGATATTCTTCCACAGGTACGGCTCGGCCTTTCAGACGACATTATTATCAGTTGGCAGCAACTTGGTAAGGACGACCTTTACCGGCAAATGACAGCGACCTTGGGTGGAAGAGGCCGGTATGTGAAGTCCATATTGCAGGCCAGGAAAAAAACTCGGCAGATGCTGGTTACCCAAAAGGATGCCGAGATTCCATTGCCGCCATACGAGGCTAACAGTCGTTCCACTCTGCATTTCCCCGGCAGACAGGGTCTGCAGTCAACTGTTATCAGAAAACGCTTTGATAAATGAAGGTATATTTTTTTCAGGGAATGGTGACCAGAAATTACCTGTTTTTTCCCTTAATTTGTTTTTTTCTGACCCTCCCCAACGTGGCCCGGGGGTTCGAAATCCTCACCTTTGGCGACAGTATCACCAAGGGATGGCCTTATGTGATGTATAACCAGAATGGCACTATGCGGGGCGGTTACCAACAGAAGTTAGCTGCCTATCTCGCCAATGCCGGCTATCCTTCCTATGTGTATAATTGGGGGGTTGGCGGTGAAAATACTCCTGAAGGTGTAAACCGGATAGGGGCGGTGTTGACGTCCAGGCATGCTGATTATATATTGATCATGGAAGGGGCCGATGATGTGCTTAATGGTATTTCAGCAAGTGCGACAAGTAAAAATATCGGGATAATGATAGACCGCTCCCGGCAGCGTAATGTGATTCCGATTGTCGGCAATATCACACCGAACACCATGAATGCCACCTATGATTCCTGGGTGCAGAACCTGTACAATCCCATGGTGGAGGGAATTGTTACAGCAAAAGAAGCAAGCCTTGCCCGCCAGTTTGAGGCGTTACGGCCGGAATGGATTTCTTATCCGCTCCACTATGGTGATCATCTGCATCCGAATATTG
>JAJRUW010000088.1 GCA_024277615.1 Fidelibacterota bacterium
ACCATGGACATAACTTTTGACATCACGCAGGCCTCTTATCCCAAAGAACCCTATGTGAGTTTTCTGGATCATATCCTGGTGACCAAAGCCTTTGTCGCCCCTACGGCTCAGTACCGTGTAGAGACTCTGCCCATGAACACTTATTTCGGGACTTACGAAATCTATGAGGAATATATTTCGGATCATCGTCCGGTTATGTTCGGATTCAGCCTTCAGGGACATTAGGCCCAGCCTTTCAAGGCCTGTGCAGGGCGACCGCCGTGCGGTTCATCCCCGGATATTGAGTTTTTGTTTCGTCTAATTTGGTGATGCCGGGAGCGTAAATTAATGCTTAAAAGAAATCTGCTGTATTTTATTTTATTAGGAGGACTGTTCATTCCGCTCAGCGGGCAGACCTGCCCGCCGGCTGATACTACAAGCGTCGAGCCCCTGCAGAATTACTGGAATATCCCCTATCAGAACAACTGGAACGGACTTGAGGTAATGACCTGGAATGTTGAACAGTTTCCGCTGAGCGGCAATACCCTCAATTATGTGAATGAGATTATATCAGACCTGCTGCCCGATGTGATCAACTTTCAGGAAATCACCGACCTCAACCAGTTCAACGCCCTGGCCACAAGCCTGCCGGCCTATCAGTTCATACATACGGATTATGCCGCTTCCGGGGGTTACAATCTGGATCTGGGAATAGCCGTCCGCAGGGATTGCGTCAGCATCTCGGGCTACACCACCCTTTTCCCCGCCGACGGCTATATCTTTGCCGGGCGCTATCCCCTGAAGGCCGGGCTGGTCTGGGGCTGCGGAGAAGCAACCCTGAATTTTCAGATGATCTGCGTCCATTTCAAATGCTGCAATGACGGTTTTGACCGCCGGTTAGCCGCTGCAGAAACCCTGCGGGATTATATTCACGATCAGGTGGCCAATCAGGGAGTGGAGAATATTATTGTGGCCGGTGATTTCAACGATGAGATTAATGAGCCCGAACAGAACAACTCTCTGTGGCCTCTCGTAAATGACCCGTCGGAAGTCTATTTCGTCACTACACCTATTGTAGATGATAACGGCCAACAGTCCTTCCCCTGGTACTGGAACCCAAGTTTTCTGGATCATATCCTGATCTCTTCCGGGCTTTTTGATGAAAACAGCGGCGGGACGGTGCAGACCCTGCGTATTGATGACTACACGGGCAGTAATACTTATCAAAATAACATTTCTGACCATCGACCTGTGATCTGGAGAATCCCTCTGGCAGCCGTATGCTTCCCCGACGGGCTGGTGATCAACGAGATCATGAACAACCCCTCGGCGGTCTCGGATACCTATGGTGAGTGGTTCGAGTTGTTCAATAATGGCAGTGAAACTTTCGACCTCAATGGTCTCATTCTACGCGATAACGACAGCGATCAGCATACCATCACACGGCCGGGCGGACTGTTCATGGCGCCGGGGGAATATCTCGTTCTTGGGAGAAACGGTGATCCGGCCTTAAACGGCGGAATACAAATGGACTATGTTTATGATAATTTAAATTTGGGCAACACCTGGGATGAACTCATCATCCAGCATCCCGGGGGAAATATAATCGATGCCGTAGCCTGGGATAACGGCGCTACTTTTCCTGATCCTTCAGGGGCCAGTATGATGCTCACGGACCCGGCTTTGGATAATTCCATCGGCAGCAACTGGACCACGTCCACACTGCCTATGGCGGATGGAGACCTGGGTACACCGGGACAGGAAAATACCGGCTCCGTCGGATGCAGCTCCAGCGGAGAAGTGACAGGTGACGGCGTCGTAAATGTCGCAGACCTGGTTGCCATTGTCGGCTATATCACCGGTTCGATGGAGTTTTCAGGTCTCCAGCTCTGTGAGGGCGATGTCAATCAGGATGATACGATAAATGTTGTGGATTTAGTCCTGATTGTTGATTACATTTTATCGCCGTAAGAATTCAATTATCATACAATTTATTATGTTAGAAGGGGCTCAAATGAAATTCAAAACCGCTTTTGTCACACTGACCCTGATACTGCTTGGCCTTGGCGTTGCTCAGGAAGCCCAGCCCTATCCGCCGCTGTATCTCGTATCCATCCCCACTGCCGGCACGCTCCCGAAAGGCACCTATACCCTGGAAATGCTGTTACAGAACAATGGCGGCATACTGCCCAAACTTGCCGTTGGTCTTACGGATCATTTCACAATCGGGATGTCTTTCGGCGTACAGAAATTTATCGGAGATGTCAAGGCTGAACTCAACAAACAAACACCTGAAGTCCAGTTAAAATACCGTGTTTACGAAGAAAATACTTCCTGGCCGGCCATCGTGGTGGGGCTGGATACACAGGGCCGCGGAGCCTATCACGTAAAAGCCGTCGATAACGATACTACTACCGTAGCGCTGAACCGTTATGACCAGAAAGCCTGGGGTGTTTATGTGGTTGCCAGTAAAAACTGGAATCTGCTGGGAAATCTGGGGATGCATCTAGGTATCAGCAAAAATAACTGGGAAAACAAAGACGGCGACGGTGATATCGATTTATTTTTCGGCTTTGACAAACAGCTCAACCGCACCTTTTCCCTGCTGCTGGAATACGATGCCGCCCTGAACGACAATGCAGATGCTTACGATATCAATACCATTACTTTCGGCAAGGGACGGGGCTACCTGAATGCCGGACTGCGCTGGGCTATCGCTCCGGGCCTGCTGCTGGAATTCGACATCAACAATATAACCCTTAACAATGACGCTTCCAGCTATTCCAATCGCGAAGTAAAAATCCTCTATTCCGAGTCTTTTTAAGCCTGCTCTCTGCGATTTGGTCAGGATGAAATCCCTCTTTCTCTGCCTGCTCATTAATGGTATGCTGTTATCCGCAACCGCTGCCGATCTGGCTGAGGTAGATAGTCTTGAAGCCCGCGGGGCTTATCAGGATGAGCTCATTCAGTTAAACCGTCTGGCATCCGATAGTCCCGAAGATGCGGAAATCCTCTGGCGTCTTGCGCAGGTCCATTTCGACATCGCCGATCAGACTGACGATGTGGAAGTGGACAAAGCCCAGCTCTATCCTGGCCTCGAGGCTGCCAGGGCAGCTCTGAAAGCGGACTCGACCTCCGCACGGGCTAATCACTGGTATGCTGTCCTCATGGGACAGGTCGGGATGCTGGAGGGAACCCGACAAAAGATCATCAACTCATACGATGTAAGAACTTACGCACTCAGGGCTATTGAACTGGACCCTGCTTATGACGGGACTTACCACGTCATGGGGCGCTGGCACTATGAGCTGGCAAGCCTGAACTGGTTTGAAAAGAAAATCGCAGAACTCGTTTATACTAAACTCCCCGAAGGCAGCTTTGCGGAAGCGGAATCCTATTTTCGCCTGGCTATACAAGCCAAACCCCATGAGATACGGCACTATCTCTGGTTGGCGAAGATACTTATCGAAGAAGGCAAAGCTTCCGAAGCCAGGCTGACATTGCAGGATGCGCTGTCAATTCACACCTCCACCGACAGCGACAGACGAATGCAGGCCGAAGCCGGTGAACTGCTGAAAGATCTGTAGAACCTAACGGAAAAGACCGTTTAATTTGCTTTCCCCGCCCTAAGTAATTATCAGCTCACCGGAAGAACTCATTATAAATCAGGTCCTATCTTGAACACAGCCATATTTTATTTATACCTTGAAGATACTGCAGGACTTTGCAGGATATTTTTGCCGTGGCCGAATCTGATGAATTACCCACATTGGTTACAGCAACTTTCAATACGAAATGAGGAGTATCCAAATCTTCCAAAACACATGGGTTCAGCAGTCACAATATATCAAATGGCCATGAAAATAAACGGTACAACTCACTCTGACTCGCACTGCAAACGGACGGCGGCAATGACCAGCTAGATTTTTCATGTGTTAGAAAAACAGATCGAGAGATCAATTCTTCAATGTCAGCTATTATATGAAGTATCGCATTTACCCTTTAGGTAAATTTTGTTTGTGTTGTATTTTAACAAAATTGTAATTTACCCTAGGGGTAAATACTACTAATTCCATTAAAGGCTAAATGTGCAAATAAGCTTTTGTACTCGTTCCTTAAAACAGCAATATGAAGACTCATCAAAAGCAATCCGGGCATATGGAAATGAAGTAGCAAAAAAATATATTCTACGCATTAACATTATTAAAGCTGTAAGAAACATTGATGAGTTAGTCAATATCGCATCTTTACGATGTCATTCGTTAATAGGAGGTCGTAGTGGGCAATGGTCAATGAATCTTACCGGGTTTGCACGATTAATTTTTACGCTTGAAGGAGATCAATTAGAAATCGCTCGCATTGAGGAGGTGAGTAAACATTATGGTGACTAACAATTCATATCATTCCGACCTGGCAGTTCCTCCGGGAGAGTTTCTGGAGGAAGTAATTGCAGACCTTGGCATGACTAAGGTTGAGCTCGCTAAGCGGATGAACCGACCGGCAACTAAATTAAGTGCAATATTCAAAGGCGAAAAAACTATTACACCGGATACTGCCATACAATTGGAAAGAGTTGTAGGAATACCAGCCCATGTTTGGACAGGCCTGGAATCTGAATATCGACTGACATTAGCAAAACTTCAACAATCTGCTGACGAGGAAAAACTAAAAGAAGAAGCTCCCTATGTTGTAAAATTTTGCTATAAAGAGTTGGTCCAACTTGGATATGTTGACAAATTTACCAAAGCATCTGATAAAGTGAAGGAGTTACATAAGTTCTTTGGTGTTACCTCACTTTCCACTGTAGTAAAACTAAAACGGTACAGACCTGCTTTTCGGATATGGGAAAAGATGCGGAACAGCAAATCATGGGAATCTACTGCAACATGGTTAAGAATTGGAGAAATCCGGGCTCATCAGACCAATTGTGCTCCTTTCAATAAGGATAAATTAATTCATTCATTAGAATCAATCAGATCTATGACAATGCAAGCACCAGAAACCTGTCAATTACAGCTCACTACTCTTTTGGCAAACAGTGGTGTTGCGCTGGTGATATTACCACATTTGCCAAGGACTTATGCACATGGGGCAACTTTTTGGCAAGGGCTTGATAAGGCGGTTTTATTGCTTACGATAAGAGGTAGCTGGGCAGATATTTTCTGGTTTAGTCTTTTACATGAGATTGCACATATTTTACTACACGGTAAACAAAATACAATTATAGAAAGCGATACTATAACTGCTAGTGAAAGAGAAAACGAGGCGGATTTATATGCCAGCAATCTCTTGATAGCCGAATCTGACTATAATGAGTTTAAATCAAAACGTTCAATTTATAGAAGTGATATAATTGATTTTGCTAATTCCGTGGGCGTACACCCAGGTATAATTGTTGGGCGATTGCAACATGATAAACTCATTAAACCCTATTGGCATAACAATTTAAGAATTAGACTTGTTTGGGATACAAAGTAAGTGTGTCTGGTTGTATGGCAAGTCATCCGTCTAATAAGGAAAAAGAATCATTATACTGAGGATTTCTTATCACATTTGGTGGATAAGGCTTAACCGTTGACCAACATTATATAATATGCAGGATGTAGCTTGCACCAAAGGCATTCCAATGTGGCAAGCCATTGTTTAACAGGCACTGTAGGATTTAAAGGGGGATTGAATAATCAGTGGATCTCCCTATTATTGACCGGACTCGTAGGCAAAGATGCAGCACTAACAATTACTCCAGTGGACGCATAAATCTTGGAGATTGAGCTCTTGTGCCACCGAGTTTAGCCTTCTTCCTGCAATTACAAGAAATGATTCTCCCCAGTCGCATTCTACCGGATATCTGTAGAAAGTTCAAGGGCAATTACAATCTTGGATATGTCCGGGTCAGGTCTGTGATTTCCAATGTATTTCGACGTAATTTGGTGCCATGGTCAGACACAAAAAAATACAAAATCATCCGCATACGGGGCAGACCGGTTTAAATGATTATGACCCACAGGAGCTCACATTTGCCTTAAAAGCTCTGGCTAACCGGCTCGGCATTTGCAAAGTCGGCATTGCACCTGCTGTACGGGATGAACACTTTGCAGATCGTTTCAGGGAATGGCTTGACAGGGGATATCATGGCGGCATGCAGTGGCTGGCGGCAAGGCAGGCTGAGCGCTGTGATCTATTGCAATATTTCCCCGAAGCCCGGTCAGTGGTCTCCGTAGCACTGAATTATTACACCCCGCCTCAAGACCCCCGGCCGAAGCTCAAAATCTCAAATTATGCCCTGGGAGAGGATTATCACGCCGTGCTTAAAAGAGGTCTCTTCCAAATGCTGGGACTCGTTCGCGAATATTATCCCGAAGTAAAAAGCCGGGTCTGTGTGGATACATCACCTGTATCTGATAAGCTCTGGGCCCGGCGGGCAGGGCTCGGCTGGATCGGCAAAAATACCAATCTCATTACACGCGAGCTGGGTTCATGGCTTTTTCTCGGAGAACTCATCATTGATATTCCCCTAAGCTATGACGAGACTGAAATGAATGACTACTGCGGCTCCTGTCAGGCCTGCCTCCATGCCTGCCCGACAAAAGCGCTGGTCGAGCCCTATGTGCTGGATGCCCGCAAATGTATCTCATATCTCACCATCGAACACAGAGGTGATATCGCTCCGGAACTGTCTGCAAACTTCGACGGTTGGATCTATGGCTGTGACATCTGCCAGCAGGTCTGTCCCTGGAATATAAAATTTCAACAGGAGTCAGACCATCCCGCCTTTCAACCCCGGCAGGAAATCCTGGACTTCACGGGATCCTACGAACTGCCACTGAAAGAGACGCTCTTTAAAAAGCTGTTCCGGGGCAATCCGGTAAAAAGAACGGGGCCTGAGCGAATGGAGAGAAATATCAGATCGGCGCTGAAAGCTTTGGATGAAAATGGCTGAAACAGGTAACTTCCGGCATAGTAATCGTAGCAATTTAAGGAGTGTGAAAATGCCTAAAGTTGGAATATGTCTGTCAGGCTGCGGTGTCAATGACGGTTCTGAAATACATGAATCCGTCATCACACTTTTAGCTCTGGACAGGGCCGGTGCAGAGATCGTTTTCATGGCACCGAATGTAACCCAGACCAAAGTTGTAAACCATCTCACAGGTGATGAAATGGCAGAATCACGCAATGTGCTGGTGGAAAGCGCCCGCATCGCCCGGGGCAATATCAGTGACATCGCCGAAGTCAGTGCCAGGGATGTGGATGCACTCATTTTTCCCGGTGGATTCGGGGCTGCTTTGAATCTCTGCGATTTCGCCCTAAAGGGTGCCGACTGCGATATTAATCCTGAAGTGGAACGCCTGATCAAAGAAATGATCACCGCCAGAAAACCCATCGGCGTCATCTGTATCGCGCCGGCAATGTTGTCCCGGGCGCTGAAAGACCTTGATCTGAAGCCGGAGCTGACGGTGGGAAATGACCCCGGTACGGCCGGGCAGATGGGCCGGCTGGGCACGGTGCATGTGGAATGTCCGGTGCAGGAATTTGTGGTTGATGAGCGCTACAAGATCGTGTCAACCCCGGCGTATATGCTGGCGGGGAGAGTCTCAGAGGCTGCCGCGGGAATTGAAAAACTCGTTAAAAAAGTGTTGGCCCTGATCTGATTGATGGGTGTGGGGATTCCTGTGACCCGGTCCGTAAGCCTGTTAAAAGATTTCAGCGGAAGTTCGCCCATTTTCCCGCTGCCCGATTTTGTGATGTTCCCCAAAACCGGTCATGCCTTTCATATCTTTGAACCGCGTTACATTGATATGGTGCGCTCTTCCCTGGCATCGGACCGCTTTATCACCATGACCCTGCTGAAAGAACAGAACGATAACCGTCATCGGGAAGCTCCTCCCATTCATACTATCGGAACACTTTCATATCTCTTTGACAGTAAAAAACTCCCTAACGGAGAATACAATATTATGCTTATGGGGCTGAACAAGGTTCTCATAAATGAAGCTGACAGAACCTACACCTATCGCAGAGGTGCAATGACAATCATTGACGAAATCGAGCATTGGCCGGAAGAAAGTGAAGACCGCCAGCGGTTGCTGCAGATATTCAGTCGCTTCCTGGAGCTATCCAATACGGAGCCCCGCCTGAAACTCTTCGATAATCCCATTATTGATTCCCAAATGCTCACCAATCTGATAAGTGCTCTGCTGCCCATCCCGCCTGCCGAACAACAGAAGCTGCTCGAACTCCCGGATGTGAGCCTGCGGCTTAATGTGGTGTATCAATACCTGGAAAAAGAAATTGAGGCCGAACACCGCATCGAAGAGCTGAAAGACATCCTGCCCATCCCACCGGACTGGAATTGAAGACCTTCAGGAATAACTTACCGGCACTCGTGATGAAACGCATTCTGCCCGGTCTGGGCGGAGTATTGGCTATCGTGTTATTGGTGCTGTTTGTAAATACGCTGCGGATGCCTTCACGGCAGCTTCAGGTTGCAGCCGTTGAGCCTGCGGTCATTCCCGATCGTGCACTGGAACATCTGTCAGCGGCCATACAAATTCCTACAATCTCCACGGATGATGACACACGTTTTAATTCCGCCCCCTTCAAAACATTTATCAGGCTGTTAGAGCGTACTTACCCGCTTTGTGATTCGCTCCTGTCCAAAACCGTCATCAACCGTTACGCTCTGTTGTATCGTTGGCAGGGACGGGATACGACGTTAAACCCCATCCTGCTTACGGCTCATTATGATGTCGTACCGGTGGATACATCATACGCAGGGCGATGGGCGGAGCCCCCCTTCAGTGGAAAAATCGACGGAACATTCATCTGGGGAAGAGGCACCATGGATGACAAACTGGGAGTGATCGGCATTTTGGAAGCAGTTGAAGGATTACTGCAGGAGGAATTTGTTCCGGAGAGATCAGTCTATTTGGCATTCGGTTTTGATGAAGAGATCAACGGGCTGCAGGGGGCGGCCAGGATCGCGGCGTATCTGGAAGAACGAAATATCCACTTTGATTATGTCCTCGATGAAGGGCTGCTGGTTGGCAGAGGTCTTGTGCCGGGAATTACTGCAGATGTGGCTCTTGTGGGTTTGAGTGAAAAAGGGTTTCTGTCGGTAAAGCTTTCCGTCATTAAAGAGGGCGGGCATGCCTCCATGCCCCAATCCGAAACAGTAATCGATATTCTGGCGGAGGCCGTTCTGAAGCTCCGCCGTCACAGACCGAAAGCCCGGATTAGCGAACCCGTTGAACGGTTTGTGGAATTTATAGGGCCGGAGATGCCCTTTTATCAGCGGCTGGTTTTTGCAAATAAGAGCTTGTTTGAAGGGTTGATCCTGAAGCTTTATGAGCAGTCGGCGGCGGGCAACTCGCTGGTGAGAACGACCACTGCTCCGACCATTTTTTCCGCAGGCTCAAAAGCAAACGTGCTGCCGGGCACAGCCTATGCCGTCATAAATTTCAGGATTTTACCGGGTGAGACCGTTGCCGGTCTGTTCGACCATATACAAAAAACCATCGCTGACCCACGGATAAAGGTAATGGTCGCCGGTGCGGCCGTAGAGCCCTCGCCTGTATCTTCTATCGACAGCCAGGGCTTTCTCACAATTGAAAAAACTCTCCGGCAGATCTATCCCGGGGCTTTGATAGCTGCTTCCCTGGTGACTGCCGGCACCGATTCACGACATTACACCGGTATTGCCGACAATGTGTATCGGTTTTCACCTCAAACGGCCACATCCGAAGACCTGCTTCGAATACACGGACGAAATGAGCGGATCACTAAAGAAGGCTTTAAGGACTGTATCCGCTTTTATCGCCAGCTGCTTTTGAATGTAAAGCGCTGATATCAGGGGAAGGTTACGCAGGGACCGGTGAATACGGAGACATTCTCCGAAGCCATAGGGACGTAAACCGTTCCTCCGGTGATGCAGATCGTCTCTGCTGTCAGACCTTCGAAGACCAGATTCAGCAGGTGGTCGGTTGAAGATGAAATATAACTGTTTGAAGGACTCACTCCTGAAACTGTGCCATCCGTCGTTGTGGTGATCTCCCAATTGGGGCTGTCGCCAACAGCGCCGCCTGCAGCGCCGGTGGGGACAATACCGGTTACCGTAAAGCTGAAATTCCCGGACCGGATATAGCTGCTGATGTCAATCTCCAGCACGCCGCTCGAATCACCCGTAGCTGTAATCTCACCTATGGATAAATAGGGTGGCGGCAGAACAATCGTGAATAAATCACTCTGGGAAAGACCACCAAAAGTGCCCATGACCACCTCACCGTTTTCATTTCTCAGATTGCTGCGTACCGGGTCATGCAGCTCCAGGTCTGTATAAATAAAATATTTCTCGAAAGCCGGTGACATGGCCTTGACCTGGAACTGGTAGATTCCCGGGATTTCAGCAATTACATCCTGAACGATCCGTATGGAATCACCCGGCGTATAGCCTTCCGATGCAAAAGCCGGATATCCGAAAATATAATTCAGGGTGGGTAAACAATTGTTCAGATTGATTTGGTTCACCTCATAGGCTGTGGACCAGAAACTACGGGTTTCGGGATTCGCATAATAATAGAAAGGCCTGGTCGCAAGTTCTTCAGCCGACATGAACAGGAACATGAAATTCTCGATTTCACAATCTCCCTGATTCAGGATATCGCTGATCTCCGGATAGTTCTCGATATTGTTTTTAAGGGGGACTTGTCCCAGGCTGTCGCTGTAAAACCGCACCGGCATGGCCAATGTGTCCGTAGCCGTGATGACCCCGTAGTCTCCGCAGTCGGCATAGAAATGATAGATGCGGGCATCCAGAGAAGTCGAGCTGCTTTCCGGGAAAGGTATCGGCATGTCGCTGGTATAGCCGCCGTACCAGTAAGATTCGGCATCGTTGAGCAGAGGGTCATATTCGGGATAGGAAATAAGTCTGGCCGCATGAGGGTCAAAAGCCAGCGGATAAACTTCTCCGTTCGGACCGATTATCTGCACGACACTGCAATCGGTCACATGCACTTGCGGCAATATTTCAGGATAATTATCTACATGGGGTTCCCCGCAGTCCGGGATACCATTGCCCTCGCCCCGGCTGGGCTCGCTAGTATTCAGATCCCCGTCTTCATCAGTGGGATCGCCCTCTCGTCCGTCTTCCCCCAGGTCGTCATTCAGAGGTTCACCGGGATCCCAATGGCCGTTTTCATTGGTATCCGTGTAAGATTCCCAGTCACCGTTTTCATCGATACAGTTGTACAGTGAATCTTCTGAAAGGCTGTAGGTTTTGTCAATGCGCACCAGAGCAGTACTGTCAGCGGGATAAAGAATTGCTTCAATCCTAATCTCATCGTGATAATTTGCAATAGCTTGTGAAATGCCGTCGATCTGTGACAGATCCACATCTTTACTGCAGGAGATCAGCAGACAAATTGCAGGCAATAATGCGAACCGGATCAGTTTATTCATAAGGCAAACTCCCAGCCAAAGGTGAGGATCACAGGGAACATACTGTATGCCGAAGCCCGGGCAGGTGAAGCATTGAGCTGCCAGTTATAAAGCAGTACATTGAAGTGATTGGTAAGGTTGATGACCTGTAACTTAAATGTGCCGTCCAGCCCCCAGGGGCTGATCCGTCGGATGTAGTTGAAGTCCAGGCGCAGGTAGGCCGGATACCGGGCACTGTTTTTAGCGCCGTAATAAGTATCGAAACGCTGGAACGGATTGTCCATAGAACCGAAAATATTCTGCGACTGGTGGAAGACTTTCCCCGATGGGGGTGTAAAGGGCTGCCCGCTGTGCATCACGAAGCTAAAGCCCAATGTATTGACATCAGAAAACTCGTAATTAACCACAAGATTCACAGAGTGCGGGATATCGTATTTGGCGCGATAGATCTCTCCCACCTCGCGTTCCAGAACCCCATTGTTGTTGTAGTCCAGTGAACGTTCAACAAAGGAGTAGGCATATCCCAGCCAGCCATACAATTTTCCCTGTGTTTTCTTCAGCAGCAGTTCAAGGCCAAAGGCTTTGGCCGTACCCGATACAAACCCCACATCCCCATCGGATGGATGATAGACTTTGCTGATATCCAGGATGTTGCTGTATGGTTTGTAATATAAATCTACGGAGAGCGCCACGCCGCGCCGGCCCCGGTAATCCGCCCCCACAACAAAATGCTGTGCCCGCTGCGGTTTGTACAACCGCGAGATGGGCTGCCAGAAATCAACGACCCTTAAAAGCTGATCGTCTTTGTTAATGGTAAACAGGAATTGTGAATAACTCCCCCAACTGCCTTTGAGCGCAAAATTAGATTGTAAAAAATATTTAAAATTGATGCGTGGATCTGCAATTACAGGCTTGTACAATTCATATTTTGTGATCCGAAAACCCACATCCACTGCCATCTCCGGGCCGGGCCGCCAGGTTTCTTTAAGGTGAGCCGCCAGGATGTAAGGAGACTGATCCCAGTTGATAATTGTCGATCCGGCGAACTTTTCAGTATAGAGCATTTTGAGTATTTTGAAACTCCAGCCGGTCTGTATTTTGTGCTTTTCAGAAGCAAACCATGTGAATTGCTGCGATATGCTGCGGTCCCGCACCAGATTGTGCATGGCTGCATTAAAGGCACTGGTTTCGGTAGAGTCCGTAAAGCTGCTTTCGCGAGCAAGGGTGAATGTGAAGTCAACATCAAAATAGTATTTTGCCTGTGAAAGATGGGTTTCCAGCAGATAATCTGCTGAAGGATTGTAACGCCAGTTGAGACTGTTCGTCGTATTCCCCCAAACCCAGGCAAATTCGATTTCCGGCAAGTCCTCACCACCTACATCGAGAAAAAGATCATCCTTACCGGAATAACCGGAATATGTCAACCGATTGGATGAATTCAGATCAACATGAGTTTTAAAGTTCACATCCCAGAAGTAGTAATTCCAGGGCCGGATCTTATCGGTAATTCTGTAATAAGCTTTTGCCAGCTGGTCGAAATATGTGCGTCTGCCCGAAAAAAACCAGGAGCCTTTATAAGAAGGTCCTTCGAGTAAAAATTTAGAACTCAGAGGACTGATCTGCATCCGGCCGCCACCGTAATCGAAATACTTTTTCAGGAAAAAGTCATCGGGTAAGCGTCCGTATTTGGAGTTTCCTTCTTTGGTTGTAAGGTTGATTACAGAGGATAGATGACCTCCGTAATTGACCTGGTAACCCCCTGCTATGAACTCGGCATTTGAGATGGCATCGGTATTGAAAGTAGAAAAAACGCCGCCGATATGATAGGGATTATAAATCTGTGTCCCATCAAGATTTACCAGGTTTTCATCTGGGCTGCCGCCGCGTACGATGAGTGCGGCGGAAAAATCGTTAAGAGCAGTCACGCTCGGCAGTAATTGGAAGGTGCGGAATACATCATCCTCTACAAAGGCCGGTGACATTCGCAGTTCCCTGGCGGTGAGATTTGTCCGGCTGACATCGATATTTCTTTTAAACTCGAACTGTTCTCCGGTTATAGTAATTTCGTTCATACTGATGGCAGCAGCTGCCAGGTTGACATCTTTACGCAAATTCTCTACCAAAAGCTCCAAAGGTATTTCTGCGGTCTCAAAGCCAATCATTCTGATTTGCAGTGTATACTGCCCCGCAGGTGGCAACCGGGGGATAATATAAAAACCGTGGACATCTGTGGCTGTACCTCTCCCAAGCTCGGTGATCATAACATTGGCGTATGCCAGAGGCTCCCCATTCTGACTGTCGCGGACATATCCCGATACCGAGACGGGCCACAGGGCATTAAAGAGCAGGCAGGCGGGCAGGCAGTATCTAAGGACGAATTTGCTGTGTTTCAATGCAGACACTTTCCGTTTTCCAGGATATTAAACATTGCGTTTAATGCCCAGTTCTTTGATTTTACGGGAAAGGTTCGGCTGTCGCATGCCAAGTTTTTCTGCAGTGAGGCTGATATTCCAGTTGTTCAGTTCCAGGCTCCGCTCAAGAAACTGGATTTCAAATTCCCGGCGGGCATTGGCGAAACTCTGGTTCAGGTTGAACGCCGGTTGGGGGGGGTCTGCAGCCGGTGCAGAGATTTTCAAATGGGGAAGAATATCCTCAGCCGAAATCTCCTGATTGTCAACCAGGATGTATAATCTTTCAATCAGATTTCTCAGCTCCCTGATATTCCCGGGGAAATCGTAGCCTGATATGAGCTCCAGGGCCGGCTGGCTAAGTGTTTTTTTCGGGAAATTTAATTCGACAGAAAAATGCTGCAGATAATGTTCGGCCAATATGGGAATATCACCATCACGTTCTCGAAGGGGCGGTACTATAATGGGTAGTACATTTAGACGATAAAACAAATCCTCCCTGAACGTGCCCCTGGTAATCATTTCTTCGAGACTTTTGTGGGTTGCTGCCAGAATGCGTACATCAATATCGATGGTTTGATGTCCTCCCACGCGCTCGAAGGTTCCCTCCTGGATGACCCTAAGGACCTTGGCCTGGGTCTCGATGGTCATATCACCGATTTCGTCCAGAAAAAGTGTGCCGTGGTGTGCCATCTCCAGTTTGCCGATTTTGCGTTTCTCAGCCCCGGTGAAAGCACCCCTTTCATATCCAAACAGTTCGCTTTCCACCAATTCTCCCGGAATTGCGGCAGAGTTGAAAGCAATAAAAGCCTTGTGTCGTCGTTGGCTGTTCTGATGAATCGCCCAGGCCACCAGCTCTTTTCCTGTACCGCTTTCGCCACGAATCAGCACCTTTGTGTCCGTTGCCGCAACCTTATTAATTACAGAACGGATTTTCAGGATCTGAGGTGATTCTCCGATCATTTGGTATTTACTCTGTCGTTCGGTATCGATATGTTTGGTCTTGTTCAATAAAGCCCGTGCATTCGATATATTGCGGATCGTCGTCAGGATTTTAGCCATGGACAACGGCTTTTCAAGAAAATTATAAGCGCCCATCTGCACTGCAGTGACCGCAGTTTCGATGTCACTGTTACCGGAGATCATCACTACATCCGTATCTATTTCTTTTTCTTTAATTTTTTTAAAAACCTCCAGACCGTCCATACCCGGCAGCCTGACATCGAGGATGATGAGATTGTAATGTTGTTTTTCCAGCCTGGAAAGACATTTTTCACCGGTTTCTGCGCTGTCAACCTGATTGCCCTCATCTCTCAGAATGTCCGTCAGTGTGTAACGGATGTTTTTTTCATCATCAACAATTAAAATACGCACATCAATCTCCCTCAACTGTGGACTTGTCGGGGACTAAGTCCGTTTCGATATGTTTTCGCATGGCAAGTACGAAAATGCTCCCTTGGCTGTCCGAACTCTCAACAGAGATGGTTCCGGAATGCTGCTCGACAATTTTTCTGACGATAGCCAGTCCCAACCCGGTCCCCTTTTTCTTTTTGGAATAATACGGCTCGAAGATTTTCTCCAGATCATCCGGTGGTATTCCTTTGCCGTTGTCTTTAATGCGAATGAAAACCGTCGCAGGAGTATCCGTGGTAGAAATTTTGATTTCAGGGTATTTATCGCAGGCCTGGATTGCATTTTGGATCAGGTTTACAATGACGACCTTGAACTGAAATCTGTCTCCGTAGATTTCATCGGCTCCCGGGTCCAGGTCGAGCTGAATATCGGCTTTTTCTTCATAGGGTATAATAACTTCTCTCAGTAGTTTATTCAATTTGAAGCTGGCAAATTCCAGATCCGGAAGTTTTGCGAATTGCGAAAAGGAGATGGTCAGTTTTTTCAGGTTGGCAATTTCCTCCTTGATCACTTCGATTGATCTGGGTATCAATTCGTGTACACTGTCGGGAGCAATTTTATATTTATATTCCAGGCGTTCTACCGTGAGCAAAATGGGGGTCAGCGGATTTTTAATCTCATGAGCCATCACGCGGGCCATCTCCCTCCAGACAACATCTTTTTCAGCCTGAATAAGTTTTTCCTGACTTCTGGCAATCTCCCGGGCCATTGAATTGAAGGACAAGATCAAGTCGTTCAGGGGTGAAAATTTACTTTCAGGCAGGTGAATATCCCAATTGCCTCTGATTAGTTCATGAGTGGCTGCCTGCAGCCGGACCAGAGGCCGTGTGATCAGATTAAATGATATAAAAGAGATAACGAGCATAATAATGACCAAAAACACGAAAATAAAAATGGAATACAGGGCAATATCTTCTTCGAAAAAGGTTCCGGCCATCTCCCGCTGTTTTTCCTTGCGCAGCAACTGTTCTATATCCTCCTGATATTTCAGGCTGTCTTTTGGAGATATTGAAGTACTGTAATTTTGGTATAAGGCCGAAAGATCCCGGTCGATTTTCAGGGTAGCAACATTCTGCTTATACTGAGTATAACTTGACATAAAATAAAACCGGTAAAATAAAACGGAAACGGCCAGCACTAAAATGGTCAGCGTAATAATTTGTGACCGTAAAGACGGAATTTGTATCTTCATTGTTTAAAGATATCGGAAGTGAAAGACCCGGTCTCAATCTCCGGCCGGATACTGTTCCAGTAATACATGAGGTTAACTTCCTTGTCGATGCCATCCAAATAAATTTTATTAAGTGCAGCTGAAATTTTTACAAAATGGGACTCATTGGATGTGAGCTCTTCTCTGGACAGAATAGCATATCCGGAGATACTGCGCAGCAGTGATTTGGCAGCTCTCAGGGTTTCCAGCTCGAAAATTTCGTTCGTCTCAGAATAATACACTTCATAGGATCTGTTCAATAACGAATAGGTAAGACTGTGAAAGAATTGCAGGACAAAGCGTGGCTTATGAGAGGAACTGCTATAAATTTTAATTACAAAATTTATTTTGATCTCCTGCCCGGAATTGAACATTTTATCAAGGTCATCCGAATAACAGTTCGTGATATCTGCCGAAAGGATTACATTATCTCCGCG
>JAJRUW010000089.1 GCA_024277615.1 Fidelibacterota bacterium
AGAATATAGAGGATGGTTTAACATTTTTCCAGTTTCCCTCAATCCATCATCGCAAGATCAGAACTACTAATGGTCTTGAGAGGTTGAATCAGGAAATCAGGAGACGGACCCGGGTAGCCAGACTCTTCCCGAATGACAGATCATGTTTGCGACTTGTGTCAGCCATACTGGTTGAGATCAATGATGATTGGACTGTCGGTAGGATATATTTGAGTAAGGAAAATGATAAACTGGAGAATCCTGAATTACAATTTTACAGAAAAGATGTTGCTTAATCATTATAAAACGAAGCAGGTGTTTCTACTTTTCAATTTATTGTGGAGATTAATTAACTCAACAAAAATTAAATAATCGATTTGACTTATTGTATTGTGCCAGTAAACTTATAATACAAGAGTTTAAGAGCAGAAAAAAAGTTGCTTAATCAAAAAAAGGGATGTGCGTTAGCAATAAACCGTATATTTTCAGAAATTGGGTTCATCTGATTCTCCCTTTTTGTGTAGTAGAGAGAATCCTGAACTTCACTATTTTTCCAACTTTACATAAAGCAGTTTCCACCACACACCCGGCTTTACATACAGATACAAAGAACCGTTTAATCTCCAACTTTGAAACCTTTTACTTTCCTGCGTTTTTTTGTGACTTTTTTCGTTAAACTGAAAAGGAGATTTTTGTGAGGATATATCTGAACTTTCTTGTGAGCATGCTACTGTTATCCCTGACTTATGCCGGCGGTTCCTTCAACGTAGCTGATAAAACTGAAGGTGTTACGCAAATTAATTTTACAATTGGTGACTTTTCTATCGAAAATGTTGAAGGCTACCAGCGCCTGATTACCGACGGGGCCGGAAGCACTGTTGAAGCCGGCCGGCCCGAACTGCCGGTTTACTCGACATTATTTCAGATGGAACCCGGGTTTACCTATTCTGCGGACTACGTTGTCACCGCCTCTCATGTCATCAGCGATGTGACGATTTACCCCTTTCAGGATGCCCTGCGGGAAAAAACGGAGACTGAAGTTGAACTCCGGGATGACAGCTTCTATAACTCGGCAGATGTCTATCCGGCAAATCACCTCAGTGTTACGGGGCCCGTGGTGATGCGCAATCTTGAGCTACTGAGTTTAAGTTTGGTCCCCTTCAGCTACAATGCCGGCACCCGGGAGCTGGAAGTATTCGATGCCGTGGACATCACCGTTTCACAGTCCGGGACCCGGGATCTGACCCTGGCCAACCAGATGCCCCGTTCAAGGGTTTTCGAGAGTCTGTACGGCTCGCTGGTTGTGAACTATGAACCCTCGGACCGCGACGAAGACTATCAGGCCCCGGCAGTCCTGTACATCTGTGGCGGCGGCAGCAACGGTGCCATTTCCCATCCGGCCTTTCAAGCGCTGGTGGAATGGCGGCATAAGAACGGTTATATCGTTTACACTGCCAGCACCGACGAGACCGGGTCGAGCAACAATCAAATCAAAAACTATATTCAGGATGCCTATGAGACCTTTGACCCGCCGCCGGAATATGTGGGACTGGTGGGTGACTCAAACGGATCTTTTGCAATTCCGGCCTTCTCGATGAATGGCGGCGACAGCGACCATCCTTATACCCAGCTTGACGGAGGTGATTTGCTGCCCGAAGTAATGGTGGGCAGATTATCCGTTGCCGGGGCAACAGATTTGACCGTTGTGATCAGCAAAACACTTGATTATGAACATGCTGACTACATGGGGAATAACTGGTTTGAAAAGGCCGCCCTGGTCGGTGACCCTTCCAGTTCCGGTATCTCAACCATCATCACTAATCAGTACATCGAAAATATCATGACAAATTTCGGCATGGAAGATGTCCGTACGCGTTTTTCCGGCGGCTTTTCAAGCTGGATGCAGAATCAATTGGACGAAGGAATCGGTTATTTTAACTACCGCGGTTATATCGGAACATCCGGTTTCAGTTGCACGAATATCAATAATGCCAACAACGGACAGATGACGCCCTTCGTTACCTTCATCACCTGCGGCACGGGAAACTTTGCCTCCGACTGGGGCGGACAGTCCATTACCGAATGCTTCCTCAGGGCGGGTTCCGTAAATAATCCCAAAGGCGGCGTGGCAGCTATCGGGACGGCAACTTCAAGCACCCACACGGCCCCCAATAATATTGTGGACATGGGGATATATGACGGCATTTTCTCGAAAGGTATCGAAACTGCTGCCGGTGGTCTCTTTGCCGGGAAGCTGGCACTTTATAACACCTACCCTTCCAACCCGGCCAATATTACCAGCAAGTTTACGGGCTGGAATAATCTCATGGGTGATCCGGCACTTAGAATCTGGACCGATACTCCCACAATCATGAATGCCGATTATGACAGTGAAATCGGCGCCGGATCGAACTATCTGGAAGTGGTTGTCACAGATGAAAGCGGTAATCCGGTGGAAGGAGCCCTCGTCACGGCAGTCAATGATGACGACAGTATCTTTACCAGCGTTCTGACCGATGCCGCCGGCTCGGCCATCATCTCCTTTGATCCCTCAGTTACAGGGCAGGTTGATCTGACGGTGAATAAACGCAATTACAAACCCGTTGAAGGTCAGTTCGATATTGAAACCTCCGGGCCGGAAGTAAATCTGGACCCCGCCGCTTTGGCAGTGGATGATTCAGGCGGAAACAACGACGGCCTGATCAATCCCGGTGAATCTGTGATTGTGACCGTACCGCTGGAAAATTTCGGCAGTGACCCGGCAGAAGGTGTCCAGGCCTGGCTTGAAACCATGTCTGAAAATGTTACCATCGTCAGTTCAACTCTGGATTACGGTACTCTGGACCCCGGAGCTTCAGCCGCTGCGGACTTCGAATTATCGGTTGCTGCCGCTGCGGTTGATCTTGAAGATTTAGGTATTTTTGTGCAGGTTATGGATTCAGCCGGTAACACCTGGTCTTCACTCCTGCCACTGACACTCCACGGTGGTCGTCTGGTCATATCATCCTATAATGTGGTCAGCGGTTATCTTAATCACGGTAATACGGCCGAAATCTCTATTGAACTCAAGAATCAGGGCTCCGTTGCTTTGACGAATGTAACCGCTGATGTAGTTTATATTCCCACAATTCTTGAGATATCGAACGGCTCACTAACCTGGGGAGATCTGGATGCAGGTGCCAGTATAACTTCCGAAAATGCCTTTACGGTTACCAGCAGCGGGGACATCATCAATGGCAGTATTTTTTCCATAGAGGTTCATCTGCAGAGCGCTGAGGGATACGACCGAATTGAGTATTTACAATTACAGGTTGGCGAAGCTACTGTCAATGAACCCATGGGCCCTGACAGTTACGGATATTTCATCTACGGCAGTGAGGATCTGGGTTATAATCTGGCACTGCCTTACAACTGGCAGGAGATCGACCCCGATCATGGCGGGAACGGCACCAGCCTGAATATGACCGACAACGGCGATGGTACCCCTACAAGTCAGCAGACGGCTCATGTTTCACTGCCCTTCACTTTTTCGTTCTATGGTGTGGAATATAATGAAATCTCGGTATCGACCAACGGCTGGATCAGTTTTGGGGATACGGATATGCGCTCCTTTAGGAATTATCCGATTCCCGGTGCCGGCGGACCTTCACCCATGCTGGCAGTCTTCTGGGATGATCTGAAGACTTCCGGCGGCGGTCAGGTCTATAAATACATCAATGCGGATGAAGGCTATGTGATTATCGAATGGTCCGATATGCACACCTACGATGAAAACAGCATCGAGACATTCCAGGCAATCCTGTATGATTCGCTGACACCAACGGGAGATGGTGAAATCCTGCTACAATACAAAGATTTCAACAATACTACAGATGGTGATTTCGGTGGCTATACACCCCACCACGGTGGTTACTCTACAATCGGGACGGAAAATCATCTCGGTAATGTTGGTCTGGAATATACATTCAACAACGAATGGGCCCCGGCTGCCATGGAACTCAGTGACGAAACTGCTCTGTTCATAACAACACAGTTGCCGATGGCTCTCATGCTGGGCGATGTGAATCAGGATGGGGAGATTGATGTTAGCGATATTGTTCTCGCCGTTAATTATACGCTGAATATTTCGGAGTTATCACCCCTTGAAACTTACATCGCCGACCTGAATCAGGATGGAAATGTTAATATTTTGGATGTGATCTTGATGATCAATGCGATTTTGAACGGTTAAAACTTTTCTTTCCCGAGAAGTAATGCCCCGGTCGATTAGTCCTCCGGGGCATTTTTTATTCCTGTTTCAGATTATAGTCTTGATTCCAGAGAATTACATAGCGATACAAACAAATCATTATCCGGCAGTTCGGGGTCTTTCTAATTTCTCCGGTCAGTCAATGCAGTTTATCTAAAAATCGAAAAGGAGTAAATGTGTCTAAACATAACCTCATCAGAATCGCCCTGTTACTGTTTTTTCTGAATTATGCCATACCGGCCAATCATTTTTCCGTCGTTGAAAAAAATGATGGTACTGCACGGATAGCTTTTACCCTGGGGGCGTATTCTACTGAAGAAATTGAAGGAATGACCCGACTTTACGCACCGGACGCAGGATATACCAGCCTGGCCGGCCTGCCGGAACTGATGGTTTTCAGCCTGCTCTATCAGATGCAGCCGGGCATTGCGTATGATGCAACTTTTGAGGTAGTCCATTCTACGGTATTGTCCGGTGTCAGTATCTATCCCCTGCAGGATTTGAAAAAGGAACGCAGTGACAACGCCATTCTGGTCAGGGACGAATCGTTTTATTCCTCCGAACGCAGCTATCCTGAAAACAATCTGCGCATTTTGACACCCAAGGTGATGCGTAACCTGGAACTCCTGCCCATCAGCATCGTGCCTTTTAAATATCACCCCGATACTCGCGAACTGGAGGTCTATGACGAAATTGAGATCCTGGTTTTTGAATCCGGAACACGGGAAATCACCACGGCCAATGAGATGCCTCCTTCCAGAGTGTTTGAGCAGCTCTATGCGTCTTTGATTGTCAACTACGAAGCCCCTGAACGCGATGAAGACTACCAGACCCCTGCAATTCTGTACATCTGCGGTGGCGGTTCCAACGGCGCTATTACCGTGCCGGCCTTTCAGGCCCTCAAAGACTGGCGGCATCAGCGGGGCTATGTCGTTTATACTGCCAGTACGGATGTAACGGGCTCTTCCAACAGTGAAATCAAAAATTACATTCAGGATGCCTATGAGACTTTCGATCCGCCGCCGGAATACGTGACCCTGGTGGGAGATGTGGGTGGGTCATTTAATATTCCGGATTACTCAATGAACGGGGGAGACAGTGACCATCCCTATACGCAACTCAGCGGGGACGATCTGCTGCCGGAGGTGCTCATCGGCCGGATTTCAGTGAACAATGCCACTGAGATGTCCGTAGTTGCCAGCAAGACACTTAACTACGAAAAAGCGGTTTATCTCGATAACAACTGGCTTGAAAAAATGGCTCTGGTGGGTGATCCCACACATTCCGGACTCTCTGTCATCAACACCAATATGTATATTGCGGAACTGGGTGACAACTTCGGTTTCGGGGAGATTGCGGAAAATTATTCCGGGGGTTATGCCAGTTGGATGGAGAATCAGCTTGAATCCGGAATTGCCTATTTCAATTATCGCGGCTATATCGGCACCAGCGGCTTCAGCTGCACAAATATTAATAATGCCAACAACGGAGACATGACACCCTTTGTGACTTTCATCACCTGCGCCACCGGCAGCTACGGCTGGGGAGAAGCTATTTCAGAGTGTTTTATCAGGGCCGGTACCGTGAACAACCCCAAAGGCGGTGTGGCTGCCATCGGCACAGCTACTGCCAGTACGCACACAGCCCCCAACAATATTGTGGATATGGGTGTTTATGACGGTATTTTATCGCAGGGACTTGAAACCGGAGCTGCAGCACTCTTTGCGGGAAAAATGGCTTTATTTAAAACCTATCCGGATAACCCCGGCGGGCTCACCAGTGAGTTTACGGGCTGGAATAATCTCATGGGTGATCCGGCGGTGACACTGTGGACTGACACGCCCGTTCCTCTGAACGCCGATTATCCGGCCTCAATTGGATTAGGAACTAATTATCTGCCCGTTACAGTTGCGGATGACGAGGGCAATCCCGTTGATAAAGCCCTGATCACTCTGGTAACTGCTAACGATGAAATTTTCACGTCGGTATTTACAGACGATTTCGGAATGGCAGAGATTGCCATCACTCCGGGCTATACCGGTGATGTCACTCTTACCGTAACCAAGCGGAATCATATCCCTGTTGAGGGTGAAGTGACGATTTCAGCAGACGGACCGGTGGTGAATCTTTCCGGAAGCAGCTTAAACATAAATGATTCCGACGGCAACGGAGATGGCCTGGCAAATCCCGGTGAGACCTTTATACTGGAGATCCCGCTTGTCAATTACGGTACCGAAACGGCCAGCGGTGTCCAGGCCTGGCTGGATTCCAATTCCGATCTGGTCGCTTTTGATAATACACCCGTCGAGTTGGGGGATTTTGACCCGGGTGAGGAGGGTACGGCACAGTTTGAACTCACCATTGCCCCGGAGGCTCACGATATGTCGGCACTTGGGCTGACCTTGCAAATCTTTGATCTGACCGGGGACAGCTGGTTTTCAATGCTCCCCCTGGAGATTCATGGCGGGCGACTTGTATTTCAAGATTATGCCGTCACCAGCGGAACTTTATTCCATGGCAATACTGCAGAGATTACCGTCGAGCTGAACAACGCAGGATCTACGGGGTTAAGCGGTGTAACAGCCGAAGTTGTATATGTACCCAACAGCCTGGAGATCCAGAACGGATTGCTGAACTGGGGAGATATCGCCGCCGGTGAGACGGTCAATTCCGCCAGCTCATTTACGGTTGACATCAGCCCGGACATTATAAATGGCAGCATCCTCCCGGTTGAACTTCAGCTTGAGAGCGAAGACGGCTATTCCGACGTGGTTTATTTACCGCTCCAGGTGGGTGAGACCTCAGTCAACGAACCTCTGGGACCGGATGAGTACGGCTACTACATTTACGGAACCGAAGATCTTGGATATAACCTTGCACTGCCCTATGAATGGCAGGAGATTGATCCTGATTTAGGCGGACCTGGAACCAGCCTGGATATGTATGATCTCGGTGAAGGGAACCCGCTCAGTCAAAACTCTGCTCATGTCGATCTGCCTTTTACATTTACCTTCTACGGCCTTGATTATAATGAGATCACCGTGAGTACGAATGGCTGGATAGGGTTCGGTTATAACGATCTGACGACATTCAGGAATTATCCCATTCCCGGTGCAGGAGGCCCTTCACCGATGCTGGCGGTTTTTTGGGACGATCTCAAAACCATACAAGGCGGACAGGTTTATAAATACATCAATGAGAACGAAGGTTATGTGATCATCGAGTGGTCGGGACTGCATTCGAGTTATCCGGACAACCCGCAGACTTTTCAGGCGATCCTCTACGATTCGGACACGATCACCGGTGATGATGAAATTCTGTTGCAGTACAACGAGTTCAACAATACGACGGTGGGGGATTACAACGGCTACACACCGCACCACGGCTGTTATTCTACCATCGGAATAAAGAATGAACTGGGTAATATGGGGCTTGAATACACCTTCGACAACGAATATCCTCCGGCAGCCCAGGAACTGGCGGATGGATCGGCACTGTTCATCACAACCAGATTGCCCATGGCATTGATGATGGGTGATGTGAACCAGGATGGGGAACTTAATATTCTGGATATCATACAGACTGTGAATTACATTATTCACAGTATAAACTTTGAACCTTTACAAACCTACCTGGCTAATATGAATGGAGATGATGCAGTCAACATCCTGGACGTGATCATCATGATCAATAACATCCTCGACCAGTAAAAACCTTCGCGCTACACGACCCAAACGGAGGGCTTGAGGTCAGTTGAAGCATCAGCAGGCAGGGCAATATTGCCCCGTATTATCGGAGGCTGGTAATATTCCCTGCCGGTGAGAACGGGTATTATTAGTTTTCATTGAGAGATGTGGAAATCAACTGTGCTAAATGCAGAAAATGTAGAAAGAAATTTTTGTGAAAAAACAAAATACGACAACCCGCACATTTATCGCTGTTCTGTTGTTTATCGCCGCCGCCGCTACTCTGGTCCCAGTATCTTCAGCTCGCGAAACCAGCTTACTGGGTTATAAATCCCTTTGCTCTTTTGCACCCATCAGTACGCTGTTTCTGGCGGGTCTTGGTGCGCTGATTCTTTATTATTCCAGAAAAAATCAAAGCCCTTAGGCCGAACTTCTGTCACTTTCAGACTGTCGCCCTTCAAATCGGACAGGTTACCGGTCTTGTGTTTAAGAATCCTGTTTCCGCTGTGCCTGGTCCCGGGCACGCAATTCTTTACGCAGGATTTTCCCAACGGTGGATTTCGGCAGATCGTTTGTAAACTCCACTTCTAAAGGCCATTTATACTTTGCCAGCTTGTCATGGCAGAATTCCAGCATTTCTTTCTCTGTGGCTGTCTCTCCTTCTTTGAGCACGAGATAGACCTTGGCTCCTTCTCCCCGGGTTTTATGGGGAATACCGATAGTGCAGGCTTCCTGGACTTTGGGATGCTCATAATAAACCTCATCAATCTCACGTGGGAAAACATTGAATCCGCCTGAAATGATCATATCTTTTTTCCGGTCCACGATATAGAAATATCCGTCTTCATCCATTTTAGCGATATCACCGGTGAAGAGCCAGCCGTCCTTCAGGGTTGCAGCAGTGGCTTGCGGATTTTTCCAGTATTCTTTCATAATCTGAGGTCCGCGCATAATGATCTCACCGGATTCACCCACCGGTTTCACAATGCTGCTATCTTCGATATCGACAATGCGGCATTCGGTATCCGGAACGGGAATGCCCACACTGCCGATTTTCCGGGCACCGCCGGCAAAGGGATTAATATGCGTGACCGGTGAAGATTCAGTCAGGCCAAACCCCTCAACAATGGTCGCTTTCGTTTTGGTTTCAAATTCCTGGAGAACTTCAACCGGTAACGGAGCACTGCCGGAAAAACAACCCTTCAGCGAGGTCAGATCAACCTTGCTGCAGTCAGGATGGTTTATGATGCCGATATACATCGTTGGGACCAGAGGAGCAAAGGTCGGTCTGTAGCGTTTGATGGCTTCAAGCAGCTGCTCCGGCTGAGGTTTGGCAATGAGGATATTTTTCCACCCCAGATATACGGCGAGATTCATGGAAGTCGTCAGCCCGAAAACATGGAAAAACGGCAGAGCCCCCAGCATGACCTCTTTACCACTGTCAAATTGAGGAAACCAGGCGGCAATTTGTTGGACCTGTTTACTCATATTCCCGTGCGTCAGCACAACACCTTTTGAGGGGCCCGTTGTTCCACCAGTATATTGAAAAAGCATGGTATCTTCGAAAGAGAGTTGCGGAAAATCGGTCTGTGGTGCATACCGACTAATTAGGTCTTTCCAGCGAAAAACATCCTCCGCAGCTTTAACATCAGCTGCCAGTTTCTTTTTTTTCGCAACCAGTGGGAAAAGAAGGTTTTTCGGAAACGGCAAATAGTCACCGATGGAGGTGACAATGATTTGACGAATCCCCGTCTTGGGCCGTAAATCGATCATGCGGTCAGCCAGGAGATCCAGGGTTATCAGTACCTTGGAACCGGAATCGTTGAATTGATGTTCCAGTTCCCGGTCTGAATACAGCGGATTATTCATGACGACAACGCCGCCCAGTTTCATGACGGCGTAATTGGCCACAACGGTGGGAATCAAATTGGGTAGCAGGATGGCAACACTGGTTGATTTGGTGACTCCGAAATCTGTCAGAGCTGCTGCGAGACGGTCCACCATGTCTTTCATCTGCCTGAAAGTAATACTGTATCCCTCAAAGACCAGGGCGGCCTGATCACCAAAGCTGGCAACAGTGCGCTCAAAATAATCAGGCAGACAGAGATTCTCAAAATCAAGCTCTGCGGGGACACCTGCTTCATAACTTTTTAACCAGGGTTTGCTGTCATAAATTGCCTGTGGTTTCATACTTGTCCTCTCGTAATGGGATTGTCGAGTCTTCACCCAAAAATTTACAGGCCCCGGAAGTCGTTAATAACTTTAATACTTCTTCCGTCAGTGGTGATCCGCGATTTAAATCACGGACAGCTGAGGGGATGCGGCCTTGTTACCATTTCAGCGAATTTCCGATATGATTGGAAACAGCGCACAAAAGTCTATTCGGATGAAACTCATGCT
Source organism: Fidelibacterota bacterium (assembly GCA_024277615.1). Classification (GTDB taxonomy): domain Bacteria; phylum Fidelibacterota; class Marinisomatia; order SCGC-AAA003-L08; family JACNLC01; genus JAADGM01. The sequence goes on from JAJRUW010000089.1 coordinate 10,315, forward strand.
TAAAATGATGTTTTTATCAGCGAAAAATACGAAGCTAATTTAATTAATCTTTTTCCAAATCTCTAATAAATTTAATTGCGGCATTTTTCCGGGGATACTGCCGGCAGTAAGCTTTAAATTTCAGCATTGGCTGACAACAATAAGGAGTAAAAATGGATTTATGCGGTAAGACGGCTTTCATCACAGGTTCTTCACGCGGTATCGGCCGGCAGATCGCAATTCAATTTGCAAAGGCCGGTGCCAGAGTGGCTTTGCATTATCATAAACGGTTAAAAGAAGCCGAGGCAGTGCTCGCGGACCTCACAGGCACCGGTCACTGCATTGTGCAGGGGAATGTAGCTGATCCGCAGCAAGTCAAGACGATGTTCGAGATCCTTGATGAAAAAATGCCAGCTCTCGATATACTGGTGAACAATGCAGGGATCTATCACTATCATCCAATCATAAGTACGGAATATGATGCCTGGCAGCAGTCCTGGTACGAGACCCTGGGGACAAATCTCATGGGTCCGGCCTACATCATTTACCAGGCCGTGAGCAGAATGCTCAAAACCGGAGGCGGCAGGATTCTCAATATCTCATCCCGGGGTGCTTTTCGCGGTGAGCCGGATGCTCCGGCTTACGGTGCTGCCAAGGCCGGGCTGAATGCGTTGAGTCAATCCATGGCTCTGGCCCTGGCACCGGAGGGGATCATGGTTTATACCATCGCCCCCGGTTTTGTGGATACGGATATGGCAGCCCCAATCCTAAGCGGACCCAAAGGCAGCTCAATCCGTGAGCAGAGTCCCCTGAATCGCGTAGCAGATCCGCTTGAAATTGCCCGCACGGCGTTATTCCTGGTTTCGGATGAGACTGAGTATTTGACCGGTTGCATCATCGATGCCAATGGGGCATCCTACCTGAGAACCTGAATTTGATATCCCTGGTTCTGCAGGTCCCTTCGGGAATGCGTTTTCTGCCTCAGGGATGTACTCGAGGCAGGCTAATGAGTTGATTATCGGTTTTCTGGTTGCGTCCTAATTGATAATCCAGTCAACCAGTGTAACGACATCCAGAATGGTGATTGCCCCATCGGGATAAACGTCTCCAATAGCCTGGGCTTCGGGAGATAACTCGATATATCCGAGAATGAAATTGACCATCTGAACGATGTCAACGACATCGGCAACTCCATCTCCATTTACATCACCCGGCACGGTTTCGAATTGACAGCTGCCATCATCCCAACCTGCTGCGGGATCAAAGTTGATGGCCGTCGGGTCCGTGCAACCGGGGATGAAGATTGGGATTTCCTGATTATCAATGAAAACATCACCCTCCTCAGGCGTAAAATCAGCGGTCAGCTGCAGAGGTCCGGCGGAAGGTGTATTATAAATTGTATCAAGAGTCAACAGAGAGCTGTAACCCTGTGTAATATTCCCCGGATCAGGCTGCAGATAGGCCACCTCGATACTGACGCCGTCTGCCAAATTGGAGAGCATCGCACCGGCCGGATTGAACCCGATGGGGTACTCCGGATTGCTGGATTGAATGATAGTAAGTACGGTCGAGGCGGTATTGGCCTCAAAATCTACAGCGTAGATGGAAAGTAAAATTGCTACTTCCGAATCCAGGGCATCGTTACATTCGTAATCCGCCCCAAAGCCTCCCTCGCCGCGGGCGTAGGACGTATCACATTGAGCGTCCATAAAAATGCCCCGGCCGCTGCCGATAATGTCGTTTTGGGCGAGACCGCTGAACTCAAAATATCCGCCGTCAGTGCCAACGCTGAAAATTTGCGTATCTATTTCACCCGCTTGCTGGCTGACTTCTAGGGAGAAAGATACTGCCGAATTCTCAATTGGCGGCGTGAACTCATAAACAATCTCGGGAGAATAGATTTGGCCGCTGACAGCAGCGCAGGCGGTCATCATCACAAAAAAAAGGGTGGCTTCCCGGGTCATGTGTTACCTCCAACATTATTATCATTTAGATCTGATTTTATCAAAGATGATGTTTTACTGTAATTTCTCAGAGGGAATTTATCGGTTTCCGGTTGTAAGGACAAAATGTTGTTGGCCTTTAAAGCTGCAATCAGGAATGCGTCCTGTGCAAATGTCAGGATTTGATTTGCCTGCATGTCACAGCCGCTGGTAATTTTGTCAAGCGATTGAAATCTCAATCAGGGTAAAATAGATTCGGGATTACCCTGAGTTATTGAATTAATTACAAACGGTTGATCATTTTACCTGTCAAGTGATTAGATACGGTTTTGAAGTTGCAACCGCTGCAGAAATAATGTAACGACCGGCGTTCCGTTTCGTCAGGGTTCAATTAACGCATAACGGAATGACCTGCCATTTCAAAATATTTAGGCGAAGAAATTCATTTTAACGGGATATTTTAACAGTAAAATTTTATCACAATCAACATGCTCACTGAAAAAGAAGTTCAATTTATAAAACGAAGAACAATGTTCACATCTACCTGGAAAATGGCTGCCGGATTGATGTTATCCGGCCTGGGAGCACTCCTTGTCTGGATGTTCTTTTATTCACCTTATTTGGTCAACCCGGTGGCTGTTGCAAAAGGCCTGGAGGAAGGGACCATCGATGTCTCCACACTGAACCTTACAGCACTGATTGTGCCGGTTGTCATACTGCTGTTGTTTGTGGTAATTGCAATTGTGTTTTTAATAGGTTATTCCGTAATTGCTAACGAGAAAAAGTATTTATCCATCATTGCAAGAGAACTTAAATCTCAAGTTCGCGAAGACGAACACCAAGTATAATTCAAATGATACAAAAGGGCAATATGCTCATTGATCTGACTATGCCTGTCAAAGCCGGAGCCGTTTTCAGGCCCGGGACTCCACCTGTTGAGATCGGCCGCCAGACATTTTATAGTGACTCCGGAGCCGAATTTCAGACCACAATGCTTTCCTTACCGGCTCACACGGCGACTCATATTGACCTCGTCTCAAGGGGAAGAAATATTGCACCGGAGCGTATGATCAGTCGGGGAAGACTGTTCAATGTCACACGACCCGGTAGTGGGCAGATCAGCCTGCACGAGCTTAGGCTCCGGAACGATCTTAAACCGGGAGACACGGTACTTTTCAGAACAGATTGGAGTGAATATGTCGGGACGGAAAAGTACTATGAAAATCCGGAACTCTCCCGGGAAGTTCTGGAATGGCTGATCGTCAACAGAGTTAACGCTGTTGGGATTGATTCACCGGGATTGGGCCGGGAACGGCTGCACGGCGAATATGACCGCCTGCTTGCCGAAAATGATATTCTCGTGATCGAAAACCTGGCAAACTTAAAAGCCGTACCATGTGAAGAATTCATAGTTTATTGCTTCCCGTTGAGTATCGAAAACATTGATGCCGTTCCGGCCCGTGTGATGATAGAAGTCAGTACTGCCGGTAAAAGCATGCCAGAGTAAAACACCGGTTAGCATGTTAAACATTGTTAAAATGAGGGTTGAAAATCCGATACTAAACTGTCCTGTGCGGGCAAGAATTCTTTTCCGGTTGGACGCCGAACAGGTGGGGGAACTACTGTAAAAGCAGATTCTCTCAAGGCGGTTGAGTTGAGAAAATTATGCTCCTGTGTGGGCGATACTGGACTCGAACCAGTGACTTCCTGCTTGTAAGGCAGACACTCTAAACCAACTGAGTTAATCGCCCTGTTACTTATTTTGTTTTGGATTTCTTTTGCTTATTATTGAGTGAAATTCCAAGGGCCAATTTTAGAACTTCTTCCACATCTTTAACAAAAGTAATATTCATATCTTTCTGGACTTTTTCCGGTATATCCACCAGGTCCTTTTCATTCAGATGGGGTGCTATGATATACTTCAGGCCGGCTCGGTGAGCGGCTGTAACTTTTTCCTTCAAACCACCAATGGGCAGGACATTACCCCGCAGTGAGATCTCTCCGGTCAGCCCCAGTTTCTCTTTCACCGGGATATCAAGCAGCAGAGAGGTAATGGCGGTCAGCATCGTAATACCGGCTGAAGGTCCGTCTTTTGGGATGGCTCCTGCCGGGACATGTACATGAATATCGTATTTTTCATGGAATTTCGGATCAATGCCCAACATTTCAGCGTTTGACCTGACATAACTGAAAGCCGCCTGTACTGATTCTTTCATCACATCTCCCAACTGCCCGGTTAATTTAAGATTTCCTTTGCCGGGCATTTTTGAAGCTTCGACGAACAGGATATCACCACCGAAAGCGGTCCACGCCAGACCAACCACAATTCCGGGTTTTGAACAACGCTCGGCTACTTCAGAATAGAATTTTTTCGGCCCCAGATAATCTGTTACCTGAGCTGCATTGACTGTGATTTTATTTTTTTTGCCGGTGGCGATGTCCATGGCTGTTTTCCGGCAGATATTAGCGATCTGGCGCTCCAGGTTCCGCACTCCTGATTCCCTGGTATAAGACTCTACCAGAGTACTGATTCCGCTATCGGTAAAGTTTATTTCTTTTGACTTCAGTCCATGTTCTTTGATCTGTTTTGGAATCAGGAATTTCTTGGCAATGTTTACTTTTTCATCCAGAATATAGCCCGTAAATTCAAGTATCTCCATGCGATCGCGCAGGGGTCCGGGAATTTGATCGATGCGGTTTGCCGTAGTGATAAATATCACATTGCTCAAATCGAAATCCACTTCCAGATAATGGTCGTTGAAGGCAAAATTCTGTTCCGGGTCTAAAACTTCAAGCAAAGCGCTGGATGGATCTCCCCGAAAATCCATTCCCAATTTGTCGATCTCATCGAGCATAAAAATGGGGTTATTCGTGCCCGCTTTTTTGAGACCGCTGATTATGCGGCCGGGCAGAGCGCCGATGTAAGTCCGGCGATGTCCTCTGATCTCGGCTTCGTCCCGAACCCCGCCAAGGGAGAGCCTGACGAATTTCCGGCCCATGGCAGTTGCAATGGATTTCCCGATGGAAGTTTTACCGGTTCCCGGGGGACCTCCGAAGCAGAGAATCGGGCTTTTTAAGCGATCTTTGCCCTTACTCCGGGAGCGCTTTAACTTTCGCACTGCAAGATGCTCAAGCACTCTTTCTTTTACTTTATCAAGTCCGTAATGGTCACCTTCCAGAACTTCCCGGGCCTTATTGATGTCATCGCTGTCTTTCGTTTCTACGCTCCATGGCAGATCGGAAAGCCAATCGATATAGGTTCGGGCTACAGTATATTCCGGTGAGTGGGACGGTATCCGTTTCAATCGCTCCATCTCTTTCATAGCGATTTTATGCACTGGTTCAGGCATTTTGGCATCTGCGATTTTTTTCTCAATCTCGCTGACTTCCACTGATTGTTCGTCTTCACCCAGTTCTTTGCGGATAGCTTTCATCTGTTCGCGCAGATAATATTCCCGCTGGGATTTTGAGATCTCATCCTGTACATCGGACTGTATCTTTTCACCCAGTTCTATCCGTTGTATTTCGCGGTTAACGATGATGGTGGCTTTCTCAATGCGGTCTTTGGGATCAAGCTGTTCCAGCACTTCCTGTTTTTCACTGGAAGGAATATGCATCAGGGAAATAGTCCTGTCTGTCAGCTGGCCGGGATCTTTTACGTTTTCAATTTGCTTGAGTTGGTCATCAGACAGATAGGGGGCGATTTTGATTAATTTTGAGTAAATATGACGCAGGTTATTAGTGAGAGCGTCCAGTTTAAGGGAACTATCTGTTTTGTCTTCCAGGCGGTCAACTTCGCCTATGAAATATGGTTCTGAAGTGACATATTTTTTTATTCGTACCCTGGCAATTCCCTGAACGATCACTGATTTCTGCTGATCGGGCATATTGAAAACCTTCATGATCATTGCAAGAGTACCAAATTCAAAGAGATCCTCTGCCGTGGGATTCTCAACGGTCACATCTTTCTGAGCGACCACAACAATCATTTTGTTACCGGATTCCGTCTGATCATTGATCAGTTTTAAGGACTGTTCCCGGCCTATATAAATCGGGAATATTTGCTGAGGAAAAAGGACTGTATTCCGTAATGGCAGGACCGGGAATTGGGTCGATTCTTCTACCAATTCTTCGGACATTTGATCTGATTGTGTTAAATTATCATGTTCAGACATCGGCACTCCGTTTTATCTGCTGTTCAAGAGTTAAAGGTTAACATCGCGCTTTACGGCAATCATCATGCCGATCAGGAATAATTACAAAGCTGACTTGCGTCATCCCATTTTCTGAATATCTGTCAGAATTTTGCGGCGGTTTGGGATAAATTTTTGATCACGGACAGAGCCCTGACTGTCACCATACTATCGGCGATGGGAAACTTGCCTGCGATACGGGGAAAATATCCGCCTTCCAATTGAATGGACAACAGCCATTTGTACAATTTATTCAAACGCGAGTCATGCTTGCCATAACCACATCGGGTAACGGCCTCCATAACTTTCAAAGTACCGCCTGAAAAAATAGAATCTCCCTTTGATCCGATAGCCAGATGATCCCAGGCTTCAACTGTTGGGAAAAGGGATGTTTTATTTTTTTGCAGGAGTCTTTCCAGTAAAAATTCGCAGGCCTGTAGGGCCGGTTTCGATTTCCGGATAGATTTACGGCAGGAAATGAGCTGCAGCACCTCGGCGGTTGTCCAGATGCAGGATTCGGCATCATCGTACTTTTTCCCGCGGGGCGTCATGCTCCTGTGCAGCCAGCCGCCGTCATCGCGCTGGCGTTCCAGCATCCAGTGGATGGCCTTGTCCACCAGTCGGTTTCCCTCCATCCCCAGCTTCAGCATAATCCAGCAGGCATGTGCATGATGATGATACAGGAGGGGAAAGCGTCCGTCTTCGGCCTGAAATTTCATTAACTTCACGATTTCGGATTTCACAGGAACTAAATAAGTCGAACCCCCCAGTTCCATGATGCGGTGCATGCGATGCAGTTGTTTAAGGAAACTGAAGGCAACTCCCATCTCTTCGGCAGGAGGTGAATCTCCAGTTGGAGTCTGACGCAGGGGCTTAAAGACAATTCTCCAGGAGTGCTGCCGAAAGACTTCCTGCTCTGCAGCTTTGTACGATTCATCGAGATAATTCATGTCGTACAGATCTCTCAACACAGAAAGGGTCACGAAAGGTTTTTCGTGGCGTACTAATTTTGGCAGCGGATTTACTGCAAGCACTTTGACCCAGGCAGGGTTGAAATCAAGTCTCGTCGGTCTGTTGTCGTCAGAGCGGTATGGCCTCCCGTTGGATTTCTGACCCTGTTCCGCGGGCCGTTGCCGGTGAGGTCTCAAGCCTGAATGTTCATCTCTGCGAGCCATTTAATTACCCGGCTTAGTTAATAATTTGATCTGCTCATCGGCATGATACGAAGAGCGTACCAAGGGACCTGATTCCACAATTTTGAGTCCTGATTTGATTCCCTCTTCCTTGTACATCCTAAAAGTATCAGGATGAACAAAGCGTTCAACGGGCAGATGTGATTTTGTCGGCTGTAAATATTGACCGATAGTAAAAATATCAACATTGAGATCCGCCATCTCTTTCATCAGGGCCAGGACTTCATCGTCGGTTTCACCCAACCCTACCATCATTCCAGATTTGGTCACCATGCCGGCTTCTTTCGCAGTTTTTAAAACAAACTTTGACCGTTGCCAGTCCGACTGAGGTCTCACTATTTTGGAAATCCGTTCAATGCATTCCACATTATGCGAGAATACTTCCGGTGCAGCCCTGAATATCTTCAGCAGAGCCGGGAGATGTCCCTGAAAATCCGGAGTGAGTACTTCTACCGTGCAGTTTCCGACATGCTCATGGATCATCTCGATGGTCCGGGCCCATATTTCTGCGCCGAAATCATTTTTCAGATCATCCCGGTCAACAGAGGTAATGACCACATGCTTAAGTCCCATTTCCTTCACTGCCATGGCAGTCCGGAAAGGTTCTGCCTGATCGGCGTTGGCGGGTCTGCCTGTTTTGACTGCACAGAACCCACAGGCTCTGGTACAAGTATCTCCAAGGATCATGATGGTGGCAGTTTTTCTTCCCCAGCATTCGTAGATATTAGGGCAACGAGCCTCTTCACAGACCGTAGCAAGCTTTTGATGTGTCAACACCGATTTGGTCTGGCGAAAACCTGTTCCGGTTTTCAGTCTGATCTTCAGCCAAGCTGGTCTGTGCAATACCCCGGGTTTATCTGCAACCGGCATTAATACAGCTCGATTTTCATAGTATGTTCAGAGAATATCGGAGCCATCAAAATTCCCCAGTAAATCGGCAATCCGGGACAGGAATTTAGTCCCATAAGCCCCGTCGATGAGCCGGTGATCGTAAGACAGGGTCAGATACATCATGGAACGCACGACAATACTATCTCCATACGGAGTCTCCTTCACAACAGGTCGTTTATGGATTTCCCCGACGCTGAGAATGCCCACATTGGGCTGATTGATTATTGCCATGCCGAACAAACTGCCGAATACTCCCGGATTTGTCACCGAAAATGTAGAACCGAAGACTTCATCAGGGCGTAATTTTTTACTCCGGGCACGCTCTGCAAGGTCGGCTGTGGCCCGGGCCAAACCGATAAAACTTTTCTCTTCAGCTGCATTAACAACGGGGACAATGAGATTATCATCCGGCAGAGCAACAGCAACACCCAGATTAATATGTTTGTGATGGAGGATATTATCACCTTCCAGAGAAGCATTCATGCGGGGGAATTCCCGTATGGCATCGATACAGGCCTGCAGGATAATAGGTGTGTAGGTAAGCCTGACGCCGTATTTGAGCTCAAACTCGGTTTTGTATTTACTGCGGTAGGCAACCATTTTAGTCACATCAACTTCAGAAGTAGAATAAACATGCGCTGAAGTATCCAGTGATTGGCGCATGTGTTCGGCGATGCGCTTGCGTACCCGGTCCATAGGCTCCGTTTTTCCGGTGAGCGTCGAAGTGGCTGCAGCCGGTCCGGCTTGCAGATCTGCTTTACTTTTAGGTGCCGGTGATGTCGTGCGATGTTCGAGATAATGCAGCAGATCCTTTTTGGTGAGGCGCCCGTTTACGCCTGTACCCGGAATCAGTTCGAGTTCGTCATTTGCTATCTTTTCCTTTGTGGCAATGGATAGAACCAGAGGTGAAAAAAATCTATTCCCGGATTTTGGCAACGATTTTGGAGTATCCGAAGGAACAGTTTCACCGGATGAGTTGACAACCACTTTGGCTGCATCCGAAATTTGTGTTTTCGGAGATGATTCAATAACGGGGCCCTTGCCGGTGGTGTCAATTCTGGCGATGATCTTATCAACGGCAACGACGTCATTGGGATTATATAAAATCTCAATAATTTTACCCGCTGCGGGGGAGGGGACCTCAGAGTCCACTTTATCCGTTGAAATTTCCAGTAAAGTTTCGTCTTTTAGAATCCGGTCGCCGGGTTTTTTGGTCCATTCGATGATTGTACCTTCGGTAATAGATTCACCCATTTTAGGCATGATAACATCTACGATCATAAGGTCTCCGGTTTTTTCATTGTGACATTTGGGGTTTCAGGTCTATTAAAATATCCGCCTGTGGAAAATGTTTCCGCAGTATGCGGACATAATCTTCTTTCAGGCTGATCATGGATTTATCTCCGATGGGCACCGGAAGTTCGAAAAGGATAGCTTCAGGTTCCGTCTGCCCGACCACACGCAGGTCCTGTATCCTGAATTTGATATTTTTATTGGAGCTTTCCGCCTGCAGCAGCTTTTTGATCTTACGGATAATCTCGCCCTCCATTGTGACCGGATCGATATGTGTGACCACATCGGCATTCATTTTACTGGTGATATGGCGTTCTACCTGGTCCGAGATAGTGTGCATCTTTCCGGGAGTAATCGTATCGGGAACCTCTACATGCAAAGAAATGAAATTAGAATTGCCATAGCTGTGCACAATTACATCGTGAATGTTCAGGGCGCCATCAACGGAGAGGGCTATTTCACGAATTTTCGCAACCATTTCCCGTGAGATAGGTCGCCCCAGCAGATCGTCGATGGAGGACCTGGCCAGGTCGAAACCTGAGTAGAGCATGAATCCTGCTACTGCAACCCCCATGATACCATCGAGGTGATTGAAATTATATTTTGCGCTTATCAGGGCGATGACCACCAGAATTGAGGAAATGGCATCACTGCGATGATGTAGTGCATCCCCGCGCAGGGTATTTGAATCGATGATTTCGCCGAGCTGATAGCTGAATTGCGAGAGCAGTTCTTTGATCACGATCGTGAAGACTACAGCGGCAATGGCCAGCCAGTCGGCGGTTACCGGAACCGGGTGAACCAGACGCAGAATACCGGATTTCAGAAATTCAAACCCCACTACGCCGATTAGAAGAGCTACGGTAAGTGTGGTGATCATTTCAGCCCGGCCATGCCCGAAGGGATGTTCCCGGTCAGCCGGTTTATGGGCTATTTTGAATCCGACGATGATGATTCCGCTGGTAATCACATCCGACAGGGTATGAAATGCGTCGGCCATTAGGGCCAGACTGCCGGTAATCAGGCTGAAGATCAATTTGATCAGAAATAATCCCGTATTCAGGATGATCGAAACCCAGCCTTCAAGTATGCCGACTTTAGCCCGGTTATGAGGAGCGCGCAGATCTTCTTTTTTAAAACAGGTGGCTTTGAGTATTTTTTCAGTCAGTAACATGTTCAATTTTATGGAATATTTTATGTTCGGTTTTCAATCGAATGCCGGCAAGCCCGTAATATCTTCTCCCAATATGAGTGTATGCATATCGTGCGTACCTTCGTAGGTATATACGCTCTCAATATTCATTAAATGGCGCATTACGGGATATTCTCCGGAGATGCCGTTGGCCCCAAGAATTTCCCGGGCCAGTCTGGCACATTCACGGGCAACCTGAGTGTTATTGCGCTTGAGCATCGAGACTTGTTGAAAGCGAAGGCTGCCGTTATCTTTGTTTCGCCCAACCTGCAGCGCCAGAAGCTGAGCTTTTGTGATCTCACTGAGCATCCACACCAGTTTCTCCTGCACCAGTTGGTAAGCGGCAATCGGTTTTGAGAATTGAATGCGTTCTTTTGCATATTTAAGGGCTGTTTCGTAAACGGCCATGGCAGCGCCCAAAGTACCCCAGCCAATGCTGTAGCGGGCCTGGGTCAGGCAACTTAGCGGCCCCTTTAGACCGGTCACTGCCGGCAGGAGATTTGCATCGGGGACAAAGACATCCTCGAAAAGCAGTCCCGCCGTCACCGAAGCCCGCAGAGACCATTTCTTTTTCATTTCAACAGTTGTAAAGCCTTCGAAATCTCTCTCAACCAGAAAGCCGCGGATCACATCCTCTTCGGCTTTTGCCCAAACGACCGCCACATCCGCAATGGTACCATTCGTGATCCACATTTTTGAACCGTTCAGAATGTAGCCGCCGTCCACTTTGCGGGCGCGGGTTATCATTCCACCCGGATTCGACCCGTAATCCGGTTCCGTCAATCCGAAACAGCCGATGGCCCGGCCTGCTGCCAGCTGCGGCAGCCATTCGGATTTCTGGGCTTCGCTGCCATAGGCGAAGATCGGATACATGACCAGGGACCCCTGAACTGAAACAAAGGAGCGCAACCCCGAATCTCCACGTTCAAGTTCGAGATTCGCCAGGCCGTAGGCGAGGTTGGAAAATCCGGCACAGCCGTATTGTTCAGGCAGATTCATGCCTAAAAATCCCAATTCACCCAGCTTTGGGATGAGTTCCAGCGGAAACACACCCTCACGGAAGTTATCCTCAATCGTGGGCATTACTTCTTTTTCAACAAATTCACGGGTGGTTTGCTGAACCATTAGTTCCTCGTCGCTGAACTGGTCCGTTATCCCGAGATAATCTAAGCCTGCTAACTTCATAATTCTAATATTTTCATAAAAATTGACATCATAACTTAAGGAGAACCAGACACTGATTTGTAATATTCATTACCCACGCTTTCCGGCAGTTTGTACAATCCCAATTACAGATCAGCTGCCTGGACCGCAGGGGGCCCTCAGGCTATCAGTTTTTCCATGAATTCGGCAGCAGCAAAGGTTTCCGCTGCAAAAACCATATCTTTGACGGCTTTCTGCCGTTCCGGAGATAAAACCGAACTGCTCAGGGCATTGAATTTTGAATCGAGGTCATCCTGGCTCATGGGTTCCCGGGGGTCGCCCTTGGGATATTCCAGATAGGCGGATACTGATTTACCGTCCTTCGTCGTAATGGTTACTCTTGAAGGCTGCCGGGCAGGGAACATCCGCTCAAACTCCTCACTGGCTTCTCCTTTGATTTTGTGAATGATACCTGCAAGGTGTGGATCCTTAATTTTATCTTCGTCAAAAGTTCGCGTTGTGATCTCCCGGTCCAGAATGGCCCGCGCGAGGCAATAGGGCAGACTGTGGTCGGCGGTTTCCCTCGATTTGGGTGCGTATTTATGGGGGTCAAACAAAATATCGCAGGCTCTGGCGATAGTAGTGACGGTCACTTTTTCGATGTCGTCCGGTTTGATGTCATTTTCAATAACTACTTTCAGGGTTGCTGAAATATGGGTATGCGTAAGGGCCTCCGTAGGGAAGGCTTTCATTCCGCAGTCGAGGATTTTATAATGTTCACCGAGTCCGCCGATGAGTTTGTCTGTATCCCAGTCAGGACCGAAGACATCCATAAAGCCCTCTTTTCCTTCAAAAACAGCTTCGGTACCCGTATATCCAGCCCGGGCCATGACAGCCGCAAAAACGCCTGCCTGTACCGCCAGCGGGTCCACCGTGTTTTTCATCATCGTAAGGACACCGGCCGTGGGACAGCCGATGGTGTGGCTGTGACAACCGGATATGCCGATGGCATTCACCAACTGGTCCTCTGTAAGCTTCAGCAGTTTTCCTGCTACGACGGGCGCAACAAACTGTGTCAGTGTGGCATGGTGCCATTTGCGTTCTCTCACACCCGGTATGGCAAATTCACAGATGCGCTGCTCAAATTCATACGCCAGTACAATGGCCACAATAACATCTTTCAGGGATGCCTGTACCAATTCTCCCACCGCAAGGGCTGCAGGTATCAGATCCGAGGGATGCGAGGGATCCTCCTTCCAATAGATATCGTTGAAATCCAAAGCGCTGACCATCAGCGAATTTACCAAAGTGGCATTTACGGCAGGGATTTTATCCCCAAATCCGATTACGGTTGCCTCAGCTTTCCCCCCCGTTTCTTTGTAGATATTTCTTATTATATTCACATCTTTCGTGTGCATGCTGCCGAAAGCACAGCCGATGGAATCATAGAGATATCTTTTGGCCCCGTGTACAACTTCAAGGGGCAGGTCATCATATTTTAGGCTGAGCGCAAAACGGGCAATTTGTCTTGAAATGCCTAAGTTCATTTATTCTCCTTCATTGGTTAATGGTCATTCAAACCAATTTTGCAATTACCGCATCAGTCAATTCGAGGCTGGTATTGCTGCCGCCCATATCGTAAGTACGAACTTTTTTTTCGGCAATGACCGAGGCCACGGCAGTTTCCAGCTTTGAAGCCATTTCGTCTTCTCCCAGCCATTCCAGCATCATACGGGTTGTCAGCAGCATGGCGGTGGGGTTCACTTTATATTGGCCTTCGTATTTCGGCGCAGAGCCATGAGTCGGCTCGAAAACACCATAATTGTCACCGAGATTCGCAGAGCAGGCAAATCCGAGACCTCCCACTAGCTGAGCAGCCAGATCCGAAAGAATATCACCGAACATATTCTCCGCCACGAGAATCTCATATTTTTCGGGATTTTTCACCAGCCACATGCACTGAGCGTCGATATTGGTTTCCCACAGCTCAATACCCGGGAATTTTTCAGCAACCTCTCTGGCCGTACGTATCATCAATCCACCGGTCTCTCTTAGAACATTCGGTTTATCGACAACGGTAACACTATTTTTACCGAATTTTTCAGCATACTCGAAGGCTTTGGTGACGATATTACGGCAACCCTCCCGGGTCATGATACGGGTCGAAAGGGCGATGTTTTCCAGTCCTGCCGCTGCAAATTTTTTCATTTTGGGATGGTTTTCAGCAAGCACTTCAAAGACATCTGCCGGCAGGGGGTAAAATTCGACACCTCCATACATGCCTTCGGTATTTTCCCTGAAGATTACTATATCGATATCATCTTTCAGATTCAGCGGGTTTCCCGGATAGGCTTTACAGGGACGCAGGTTGGTATGCAGATTGAATAACTGCCGCATCCTCACAATGGGGGAAAAATAAACAAAACCCCTGTCCCTTAGTTCAGGCAGCAGTTCACGGTCCGCTTCTTCCTTGGGTTTGGAGGTGATTGCACCGAAGAGGGCGCAATCCGTACCCTTCATCATTTCCACTGTGCGCTGAGGCAGAGCGTCACCTTCGGATTTCCAGAATTCCCAGCCAATATCACCGTGCAGATATTCTGCATCAAACTTCAAGTGTTCCAGCACCCGTCTGGCGCACTCCATGACATCATTCCCGACCCCGTCACCGGGCAGCCAGGCTACTTTGTACTTTGCCATTATGTTTCCTTTGTGTTGTCGTTAACGTTAAGTGTTTTACTGACCCAATTACCGAGACCTTCCGCAATGATCAGCTCCTGCGCCGCAGTCCCCACCGGGTCAAAAGCATAGGCTTTGCCCTCAGCTGTGATGATCGATCTGGCGAAATCAATCCGCATAATCCAGCCGGTGCGAACTGTGAGACTATCTGTGTGAAAGCTGCTTTTCATTTTTTCCACCAGCTTCTGCTGACTGATAACCAGAAAACCGTTGTTGATAGCATTGCGTTTAAAAGTCTCGCTAAAAGATGCCGCTATGACCAGCCGAATGCCTTTATACTTTAGGGCTGTGGCAGCCTGCTCCCTAGAGGAGCCGGTCCCAAAATTATAACCGCCCACCATAATATCTCCTTCTGCGGCCAGGTGTACAAATTGCGGATCGTAATTTTCCATGACGACTTCAGCCTGACGCTCCGGCGGAAAATCATCAATATAGGTATATTTTCCAGGGAAAATTCCATCGGTGTTCAGATTGTCCCGGGTGCAGAAAAGCGCTTCTCCTGTCAGACTGTCTGGAAAGCCGTCCAGTATGGAGACGGACGGTCCCGCTTGCCCTGATTGCGCATGAATTTCTCTCTTAGCTCTGACCTTTTTGGTGAAACGATTGTCCGGCGCCGTAATCCTGCCGGCGACAGCAGAAGCCGCCACAGTTGCCGGTGAAGCAAGATAGGCCCGGGCGGACTTTGCACCCATGCGCCCTTTGAAATTCCGGTTGGTTGCTGAAATTCCCACTTCGTTCTCGTCAAGCAGACCTGCACCGAGACCGATACAGGGGCCGCAACCCGGCGGCAGCGGGATTGCCCCTGCCTCACACAGGGTTTGCCAATCGCCTTTGGTTTCGCTTTCCCTTTGTACTTCACTCGAGGCGGCCGCAATGTAAAATTCGACACCCGGGGCGACTTTTCGGTCCTTGACCACTGCCGCTGCTGCTGCCAGGTCACTGGTTCGGCTGTTTACACAGGATACGAGATAGGCTTTATTAATTTTTACATTTTCTGAGATTGCAAGCGGGATTCCCTGAAAAGTTTTTACCGTATCTGGACCGGTCACCACCGGTTGTACGGAACTCAAATCCAGGGTAATGGTCTGAGCGTATTCAGCCTTGGGATCCGGGGTCAGGGGAACTGATTCCAATGATTTTAACAATGCTGCATTGATCCGCATGTGGTCTGCCCCCGGCGCTGAAGAGCATTTTTTAATTTGGGTTTTTCTCCAACGGAACCAGGTTATTGTGCGTTCGTCCACCGGGAAAACGCCCGCCAGAGCTCCCCACTCGGTGGTCATATTGGCAATTGTGAGACGGTCGTCGATGGAAAGCATGCTCACACCTGCACCTGAAAATTCAAGAGCATGATTGAGAACCTCATCATTCCTGAAGAAACCGCACAGGGTGAGGATAATATCTTTGCCCGTGACTCCGGGTTTAGGGGAGCCCTCCAATACAACTTTCGTGACCGGCGGGATTTGCCACCAGGTTCTCCCCGTCGCCCAGAGTGCTGCTGCATCCGAACGCACCACCGGTGTTCCCAGCGCTCCCAGCGCACCGTACATATTCGCATGACTGTCGGAGGCCACAACCAGCGTTCCGGGTAGGGCATAGCCCTCTTCGCACATGATTTGATGCCCAATTCCCCGGCCGGCAGGATAAAAATCCACACCCATTTCCCGGGCGAAATTTTCAATTCCTCTGTACTTCTCGAGGTTTTTCTCGCTCTTGTCCTGGACATTGTGATCCAGGGCAAATACCGGCTGTTGGGGAAAGGCGATCCTGCTGGCTCCGATGGCCCTGAATTTCAACATGACCGCTCCCGTATTGTCATGGGTCAGGACATGTGCAGGTTGTATGGAAAGATAATCGCCACTCCGGACAATTTGCCCTTCTGTAAGCCCAACGGCGAAACGCTGGACAATTTTTTCAATCAGATTTTGGCTCATAATCAGCTCGTTAATTATTTTGAATTATCAGTTTTATGCCGGATAAGGCTCCTATCCCGGATTTATTTAAAAGGCTCAAAAGAGACAAAATCCGCATGGTGCACGATAATGGATTCGATGGTGCGGCTGCCCAGATCGCCTTCTTTGGAGTGGGTCCCTATGATGTGCAGCACTTCCGCCGGCAGGTCGAACCGCGCCGCAATTCCGATACCACTGAAAGGATGCCGGACCAGACGGCCGACCCGGCCGGTAATCAGTTTTCCATCTGCCAGCTCATATTCAAGCAGCTTTCCGACATCAATCAGGATTGCCCCGGAGATGAGGATATCCATATTGATCTCTACGGCGGATTTAAAATTCTGCTGCATCCGTTTGGCGATATCAACGGCCAGCTGCACGCAGGTTCTTTTGTGATTCATGAAGGAGATACTGCAATCTTTAATTAGCAGTGAAAAGGGTATCTTATCCAGATCCTCAGCAGACAGCGGGCTCTGTTCCAGGGCAAATTCCCAGGCACGGAGCGTTTTCTGCCGGAGGACTGCATCCTCTATCCAGCTGATCTCCGGCCAGAGTTTCAATACGGGGCTTTCCATACTAACCTCTTCCTATTTTATGATTAAATTGCATTTAATGAACTGGTGACACAGGAAACTTCAGCGCGGGATAATGCACTCATCCCGGAGTTGAAAATCTGATGATCAAAGTCCGGCAATCATGCAGAATGACTTTATATGGTGTACATCAGGCAGCCGATGAACAATAATCCGGAAACGACTTTTCAACCCGGCGGTATCCTTCAGGTTTTGACCTTGAAAATTGAATCGAGTACTGTTCCGTCAACCCATTTCACTACGCCTATGATGTCATCGCTGAACCTGGGTTTTTGAGGCGCACCGCCTACAAGTTCATCTACTTCGGCCTTAATTTCCGTTATTTTACGGATGGGCAGGCCGCTGTTCCTGGTTGCATCCAGAAGATCCTGACGGGCAGGATTGACAGCTATGCCGCGTTCGGTTACGATCACATCGATGAGTTCCCCGGGGCCCACCAGCGTGGTGACTTCATCCACAATAATGGGTACACGGTTCCGGAATGCAGGTATGGGCAGGATCGTGCATTTTGAAAAAAGGCAGTTCTGCCAACCGCCGATACCGTGCAGCATCATGCCGTCGGAGTGCGTTACTACATTGGCATTGAAATTCACATCCACCTCGGTGGCGCCGAGCACAACCACATCCAGCAGACCGGCGAAATTGCCTTTCCCATGCCAATTATAAGACGTAAAAGGAGAAGTATTCACATGGCCCGGATTCTCCCGCATAGAGCGTACCCCTTCCAGATCAAAGGTCTGCCCGTCGAGAATGTAGTCGGTGAGACCCTCCTCCAACATTTCAACGAGATATTTGGTAGAGCCGCCCCTTATAAAACGGGCTTTAATACCGGCCTCAAGCATTAATTTTTTAAGATAGATGGCAAATGCCAGAGCAGTCCCTCCGGCACCGGCCTGAAAGCTGAAGCCATCCTGCAGGATACCGGCGGCTTTAACAAAATTTGCCGTCAATTCGGCAATATAGAGACGATCCGGTGATTTGGTAAGCCGGGTGGTTCCCGAAATGATCTTATCCGCTTCGCCAACCTTATCCAGCACCACCACATAATCCACATTATTCCCCTGAATTTGCCACGGGACACAGGGGAAAGGAACCAGATTATCGGTAACGACGATCACATGATCGGCGTAAAGGGAGTCCACCAGACCGAATCCAAGCAGACCACAGGCGGACGGTCCCCGGTCCCCGGTGGCATTGCCGAAACTGTCTGCAGTAGGTGCCGCGATGACGGCGATATCGATATGCACCTCCCCGTCCTGCACTGCCTGCCAGCGGCCGCCATGACTGCGTAAAACGGCCAGTCCTTTTTTCATTTTCCCCTCAGAGGCATATCTCCCCAGCGGGCCGTTGAGAGAGCCTTCAATATGATGAATAACGCCGCTCTCCAGGTGTTCAATCAGCGGCTCATGGCAAGGAAAAGCGGCAGATGGAAACCAGACCAGATCTTTCACACCCAGGTCTGCGGCAAGGTCGAAAACCTGATTCATAACCAGGTCGCCGTTCCTGAAATGATGATGGGATGAGATGGTCATTCCGTCCTTGAGACCGCATTTTTCCAGGGCTGCTTTAAGAGAAGGCTGCACCTTGTCTCCGCTCAAAGGATAATCGCTGCAGCTCTTTACCGGAGGAGCCGCTTTGAGGCCGCTGGGCTTATATTGGCCTACACCCATAAAGGGTACAGACTGCCGTCCGTTGACGAGTGTGGGAACTCTGCGCCCGGCGGCATTATTGACTAAATCCAAGGTTTGTTCCATATTGGTAATTTCATTTTTTGTTAAAATCGAGGTTCAATTTTATTAGCAGGCGGCAGTTTAGCAAAGCCACCCGGAAACCTGCCGGGATCATGCGGAATTTTCTTTCCGGTTTTCAGGCAGTATGCCGGCAGTCAGAGCCAGGTTTATTGTTCGCTGTGCTCTTTTCACTACCGGCTGGTCGATCATCTTGCTACCCAGTGTAACCACTCCTTTTCCCCGTTTCAAAGCAGCCTTAAAAGCCTGTACGATTCTCTGTGCTTTCTCAATTTCGGAGGCGGTCGGTGCAAATGCCTCATGAATGGGTCGGATCTGCCTCGGATGGATGCAACCTTTGCCGTCGAAGCCCATGGCCTTTGCTTCGCGAACAGACTTGATCAGACCGTCCGTATCGTTCACATCGGAAAAAACCGTATCAATGGGCTGGAGTCCGGCTGCCCGGGCGGCATTTACCAGCATACTGCGGGCGAAAAACGATTCACTGTCTCCGGCAGTGCGCTGAGTACCGAGGTCGGCTGTGTAATCCTCCAAACCAATGGCCAGGGCGACATTTTTAGAGCTGGCCCGGGCGATCTCGAGAGCCCGCAGAATTCCCAGAGCGCTTTCCAGAATAGGCATGAGATAAACCGGTTCTTTGCGGCCGCAATTCCGGCAGATCTCGTCAATCTTTTGGTCGATGGCTTTTAGCTGTTCCGCTGATTCTACCTTCGGGATCAGAATCGTATGGACATTATGCGGGATGACTGCCTCCAGGTCAGCCATGCCCAAGGTTCCCTGATTGATACGCACCATGCGCTCGGCACCGAAAAAATCCAATACACGCAAGGCATTGCGGACGATATATCGGGCGGCTGATTTTTCAGCCGGCGCAACCGAATCCTCCAAATCCAGGATAATGCCGTCAGGTTTATGGATACCTGCATTGAGCATTAATTTGGGTTGTATCCCCGGGATATAAAGACGGCTCCGACGAAAGCGGTCAGGTGTCGTGCCGTACATGGCGTGCGTTTTCATTTCCGGCAGGGATTCAGCGCCGACATCGGGTATTGCCGCCTTAACGACTGCCTCAATCCTTGCCTGAAGCACAAAGGGTAAGGCTCCATTGTCGTAAATTTCAAGCAAACCGTTAACAACCCAGAGCTCGGAAAGTGTTTTCTCTGCCAGAGCAATAATTGAACTGCCAAATAACTGCTCGACTTTTGATTGCATCCGGAGCTTAATTCCACCCTTTGATTTTGGGGTGAACCGGATCTGGCAGTCCGACTTGCTGTTAAGGCTGCCGCTAATATGAGTTTCCATCTGAAATCCTTTTCCTAAAACTGCAGCAGTTCACGAATAGCCTGCTCAATCCAGGGAGATTGTACCAGGATCTCCCGCTCCAGTACCGGTGCATAGGCGATGGGCAGGTTTAATGAAGCCGCCCTTTTGACCGGAGCATCCAGCAGGTCAAAGCAATCTTCGGCAATACGGGCTGCGATCTCGGCACCGAAACCGCCTGTGAGATTGTCCTCGTGTGTGATCAGTACCCGGCTGGTTTTTTCAAGGGAGTGGCGGATAGTCTCCATATCCAGCGGATTGAGGGTACGGATGTCGACGATCTCCACTGAGGCCTCCGAAGTCCGTGCGGCCTCCACAGTTTTCTGTACTGTCGCTCCCCAGGTGACAACGGTAAGGTCGGTTCCCTCCTGAACAAGGCGGGCTTTTCCAAAGGGCAGCAGATAATTCTCATCCGGCTCGGGTCCCGCTGCATAACCCTGACGGTAGAGTCCCTTGTGTTCCATGAACAAAACAGGATCCTGCATGCGGCAGGCGGTTTTCAGCAGGCCTTTGGCATCGGCGGCAGTGGAGGGATAAGCCAGATAGATACCGGGCAGATGGGCGAAAAACCCGTCAATGCTTTGACTGTGGCACAAACCACCGTGAATATAACCTCCTACGGGAACACGGATCACCAACGGACAAGCCCAGGCATTGTTGGAGCGGTAACGCAATGTGGCCACTTCGTTTCGCAGCTGCATCATGGCCGTCCAGATATAATCTCCAAATTGTATTTCCACCACCGGTTTGTAACCGCAGGTGGCCATGCCCACAGCCGTGCCGATGATGGATGATTCCGCCAGCGGTCCGTTGAAAACTCTGGAGTTGCCATATTTTGCCGATAATCCCCGGGTGGCTGTGAAGACCCCGCCTTTTTTACCGGCCACATCCTGTCCGTAGATGACCATTTTATCGTTTCGGGCCAATTCTTCATCCAGGGCGTGGTTGATGGCATCAACCATGACGACCCGTTCCCCGGCAGGGGGTGGCGGCAGCTCCGTGACAGGTGTAAATCCGGAATACAGATATTCCCCTACACTTGCCGGATCGGGTTCGGCCAGCAGGGCAACCTTTTCCGCTGTCTCATCAATTTCATTTTTCAGCGCATCGGTAACAGCTTCAAATTCAGACGCTTCGATAATACCGGCAGCGATACATTTATCGGCAAAGATGGTCAGCGGGTCCCTTTTTTTGTCTTTTTCGAGCTCATTGGCGTCCCGATATTTGCGCTGGTCATCGGATGAGGAATGGGGCAGCAGCCGGACTACATTGGACACGATCAGGCTGGGTCCCAGTCCTTTCCGGGCTCTGTTAACGGCTTTTTTAAAAGTATCGCCCGCCGTAAAAAAATCTGAGCCGTCGATGTCATGACGAGCCAGGGAATGGAAACCGGCTGCAATCTTATAGACTGAGCCGCCGGCGGTCTGATCGGCAATAGGTACTGAAATGGCATAGCCGTTATTCTCGACGTGAAAGATGACAGGCGCTTTTTCACGGCTGGCCCAGTTCAGGGCTTCATGAAAATCTCCCTGACTGGTGGTTCCCTCACCGGAAGAGACATAGACGACCTGCTTCATCCCGTCTCTTTTGCAGGCAAAAGCGGCCCCCACGGCCTGCAAATACTGGGTTCCTGTAGGGCTGGACTGGCTGACGATACGTAATTTTTGATGTCCGAAGTGCTGGGGCATCTGCCGGCCGCCTGAAGCGGGGTCCTCCGCCCTGGCCAGAAAGGCTTGCAGAATCTCAAAGGCCGTGACACCGAGCCCCAGGTTCAGCGCCTGATCCCGGTAGTAGGGATAGACATAGTCGGAACCTGCTTTTAAGTTGAGTGCGGCGCCCAGTTGGGCAGCTTCATGCCCCGAAGCGCCGATGTGGAAAAATCCCTTGCCCTGTTTCAACAGGATCAGCTGTTTTTTATCCAGTCTGCGGGAAAGTGCCATCAGGCGGTAAATTTCCAGAAGCCGGGTTTTAGTGTATCCGTTAAATTTCATGGAATATGGTCTTTATTTTCCTGAATATTTTTAAAATCATCAGGTGTAAAGTTATCAGTAGTGCAACATGTGGAACAGTAAAATTCGGCAGGCTGCGGTGAACTTTTGTGCAGGCCTATGGACTCGCCTTTTTTAAAAGTTAAAGCAGCAGACGCAGCCCTATCGGGAGGTGACGGTTATCAATGGGATCTTGGTGCAGGAACATGCAAGCCATTCTGAAACGGGGGAGGGTGTCAAAAATTTGAGGAAAGACGATTTCAATTTGCGGAGAATAGTTTTGTGAATAGAAGCATATACATTTATCAGCAAGAAAATTGGCCGAATCTTGTTTGGGATATAAAAGAATTGTCAGGCTTATTAGCCAATGTAAGAAACAAACAGGGACGACTAATCGGAAAAATGGAAGCCCTGGGGTTTGGTTTATAAAACAAAGCCTACCTTGAAACATTGACCTCCGATATATTAAAAACCAACGAAATCGAAGGTATTCTATTAAATAAAGCAGAGGTTCGTTCATCAGTAGCTCGAAGATTAGGTATTGATATTGGAGGATTGCCTCCGATAAACAGGAATATTGAAGGCATTGTAGATATGATGTTTAATCACTAAAGTCCCAACGTTAGTTGAATAAATTTAATTGATTATTAGTTATGTTGTTTTTGTTTGTGTGATCTGATTTTATAAGTAGTTGATTCAATTGTGTTTTCTCAAATAAAGTTAGGCTCAAAATCTGTAATATTGTGTAGAGATCCAATTCGATATTAAGCCGCTTTTTGATTATTGCCACCAGAACATAAATAGAGACAGCAATCCAGATTTGTGTCTTCACAGCATTCTCTGTGGTTCCGAAATGTGCTTGTATGATAATATTGTTGGTCAGGAAATTGAATGTCTTGTTGATATTGCTGTCGTGATATTTGACTCTTCGCAATGGCAGGGGATAATCCTTCTTTGAAATGCCCCCCTAAGAATGATTGTCTGATCGCATATCAGACCTGTGGATTTGTCGACAGTTCGAGAGTATCTTCGTTTGAACCTGGTATTGCTTTTTGTTCGGGTTACGAAGAATGCTCCCGTCTGGTTCAAGGTGAAAAGCCGTTTGAAATTCAAGTATCCTCGGTCCATAATGTAGAAAGCTCCCGGTTATGTGAGGAGAATATCCAGTACATTGACATCGTATAACTTGCCATCTGATATATGGATGAAGTTCCGTATATTTCCGCGCAGATCCAGTAGCGTATGCAGTTTCACAGCGGACTTGGTGGAGCGAAACAGTGCCCAAGGAAAAACAGAGAGGCAAAGATCGATTATAGTAGAGTCTAATGCATATATTGTATTGTCCAGATCGAGTCCTAATTTCTCCTCGGCATATAGAGGACGAGCAAGCTTGATCAGTGCTTGAGCAAAATCGGCATAGATTCTCCAGTCTCTTACTTTGTTCGCATTTGCCAGAGTATTGCGGGATATCCCACCACGGATTCCCATATGGTACAGCTTTCTCTGCTGTGCTCGAAGACATATTTCGATACCGCGGAGACTTTCTCGATGTATTAGCTGTGCAAAGGCCATGCTGAGATATTGATCGAGACATGAGAAGGATTTGACTTTGTGATTTCCGTTGTAGCGTTCCACACAGCGATGAAAGGTATCGATCGGAAGGTGTTTCATTAATTGAGAGAAGACCAGTTTTCCTGTATGCAAGATTTTCCTATAAAAATAGCCGGAGTATCGTTATTTTAAAGGGAAAATCCAGTTTCAAATCGAAGGTGTTCATAATTTATAATTTTTTCTAATATTACAAGTGGTTACATAGCATAGATTCGGAAACGTTGGGACAGTATTTTATAACCATATTTATTTCTGATTTCTAATCGAAAACCATCGAAGGTTATCTCATCCGGCACAGGATCCTTCATAATGCCAAAATAAAATACTGCAAGTGATAACAGGATAAACCCCAGAATCGCATAAGTCACAGAATTGGCATAATCCTTTACAAATTGTGAAAACCGGTCAGTGGCTTTACGCCGCTGCAGACGCAGACAACAAAGGTGCAAACTTTTCTTCCTGAGTCCTGTCTCTCACTGTCATGCGAACCCTGTATCCTTCCTCCAAAAGCAGCTTTACAACCCAACCGCCCAGATATCCTGTACCGCCGGTGACCATGACTGTTTTATCCATTGTTATCCCCTTTTTAATTTTAACAATGAATGCTGCCGGTGACGGCGCGCCCGGTGTAGTTCTCAAAGAAGTCTAACCCGTTATATGAGTCGACTTTCTGCACTCCCGTCTGATAAAAATTAGCTCCTCCCTTCGGACAGGACAAAGTCTTATATCACAGATATCTCCTTAAAATTCGCACTCAGCTTTCTACGGGTGCCGGGAAAAACCCGGTGAAGAACCGGACTCAAAAATGAAGGCTGTTAAAAAAATAATTATCCGGGAACCCCGGACTATAGTACGGGGCGTTAGAGCAAAGAAAACACAATAAATTGGGGAGTAAAAATGAAAACGAAATCTGAAAAAGCCACAAAAAAACCACTTCTGCTGGCGCTCCTGACTGCCTTGGCAGCCTCTCTATGCTGTGTGGGGCCGCTGCTGCTGGTATTTCTCGGCGTTGGCGGAGCCTGGGCCGGGAGTTTAAGTATGTTTGAGCCCTGGCGTCCGCTTTTCATAGGACTGACACTTATTTTTCTGGGATATGCTTTTTATCGCATTTACGGCAGAACAAAAAGTGAGGCCTGTGAACCCGGGAGCCTGTGCGCCAGCCCCAAGTCCGACCACATTAATAAAATCGCTTTGTGGTTCGCCACAATTCTGATTATTATTTTGCTGGGAATTCCATATCTGGTATCCGGTTTTGCGCCCAACGGATCAATTTATGAGTCCGGTGATTCAAAACCTAACAAATCATTGGTCCTTGCTGTTGACGGAATGACCTGCAGCTCCTGCGCGGTCACGGTGTCAAAGAGCCTTACCAACCTCGCAGGTGTGGTAAATGCAGAAGTTGATTTAGAAAGCGCTACGGCAACTGTTACCTTTGATTCCACGCGAGTCACTGCAGAACTGCTTTACGAAGCAACTACCGCAGTGGGTTTCCCGTCTGAAAAACTTAATGCTAAACCAAATGGTAAATGAAATGAAAAAGCTGATCTTCAAAATCCAGGGGATGACATGTGACCACTGTGCGGAAACAATCCGGAAAGCTCTTCAGGGGGGTGCCAATGTGGAAGCCGAAGTCTCTTTTCCCGCCGGGACCGCATCCATCCTCGTGCGGGATGAAAAAACCGAGCCCGGGCAGTTTGTCCGGCTCATCGAAAATTCGGGACCCTACAGCGTTTCCGAATCCCCCCGGCCAGCAGACAGTGTACAGGAGCGAAGGCATCTGGTAATTATTGGTGGCGGATCTGCAGCTTTTGCCGGAGCTCTCCGTGCGCTTGAACTGGGGGTTCGCGTGACGATGATCAATCAAGGACTGCCTACCGGTGGAACCTGTGTGAATGTCGGCTGTGTCCCGTCCAAAACCCTGTTGCGCGCCGCTGATACTCTGCAACGGGCAAACCGGAATCCGTTTGGCGGAATTCAGACTCAGGGGAAACTTTCGGATTTCAAGGCGGTGATCGGTGAAAAACGCCTGCTGGTAGAAAACCTGAGAACACAGAAATATAGCGGAGTCATCGGCGAAAAGGCCAATTTCCGGTTGCTTGAAGGGCGCGCCGAACTCTTGTCATCAACTGAGGTTATGGTAAACGGCACCATCCTTCGTGCAGATCACATTCTGTTGGCTACGGGAGCAAGACCCAATATTCCGGCCGTTCAGGGATTAGAGCAGGTGCCCTATCTCACTAATGCCTCTGCCTTTGAACTTGCGGCATTACCTGAATCGATGATTGTTTTAGGAGGCCGGTTCATTGCCCTGGAGTTGGCTCAGCTTTTTGCACGGCTGGGCACCAGGGTCACTGTGATTCAGCGTTCCAG
>JAJRUW010000007.1 GCA_024277615.1 Fidelibacterota bacterium
CTACAATCCTGATGCTACCGTAGATGACGGCAGCTGCTATTATGCTCAGGCTTACTGGTTAGATGCAGATGCAGACGGTTATGGTTATGGTGACACTGCCGATTACTGTGCCGGTGATGAGCCTGAGGGCTGGATTTTGTACGCTGGTGTAGCTGATAACTGTCCTGACACTTACAATCCCGATCAATTAGATGGTGACGGCAACGGCGTTGGCTATGCCTGTCAGGAGGGTTGTACTGATGAGACAGCCCTGAACTATGATTTTGATGCGGGCATAGATGACGGCAGTTGTTACTTTGTATCAATACCAATGAATCTCGTAGCCACTGGTGGTTTGGATCAGATCTCACTTAGCTGGGATGCCTCATCGAGAGCAGAGGTTGAGTTATCGATCACGGATATCAGTGACACCAGCATCGAATTGTACATGGTTAATACAGTTGATATCTATGGATTCCAGTTTAGCATTCAGGCGGACGATGCCCTTGCCGCTGTTTTCGGGAGTGCATCAGGCGGTACCGCAGCAGAAAACGGATTTGCAGTTTCTACCAACGCAGATGGATTAGTATTGGGCTTTTCTTTCACTGGCGGATATATTCCGGCAGGTGAAGGAGTGCTGACCAATGTAGCCTGGACACCTGGTGGAATCGATGCCTTCCTCAATCTTTCCATTGACAATTTCTCGGGAGTCGGCGGGCTTGCCGTTTCCACAGAGGTCGTCAACAGTCCTTATTGCTATGGTGACTGTGGAACGGCGACGATCAGCTATAATGTCTATCGGGATGATATTCTGATTGCAACGGGACTCGAGGAAACAGCTTATACGGATGCCGGGCTTGGCGATGGTGAATATCATTGTTATAATGTAACGGCTTACGATGAAGTTGCCGAGACCCCCTTCTCCAATACAGCCTGTGCGACAACCACTATCGTCATCTATGGTTGTATGGATGATACGGCCTGCAACTACAATCCTGATGCTACAGAGGATGACGGCAGCTGTACTTATGCCGAGGCTTACTGGTTGGATGCAGATGCAGACGGTTTTGGCTATGGTGACACTGCCGATTACTGTTCCGGTGATGAGCCCGAGGGCTGGATCTTATATGATGGCGTAGCCGACAACTGTCCTGACGATTATAATCCTGATCAGGCTGACAGTGACGGCAATGGTATTGGTGATGCCTGTGAAGAGGTCATCTATGGTTGTATGGATGATACGGCCTGCAACTACAATCCTGATGCTACAGAGGATGACGGCAGCTGTACTTATGCCGAGGCTTACTGGTTCGATGCGGACACTGACGGTTTTGGTGCCGGTGATACAGCCGATTACTGTGCCGGTGACGAACCTGATGGCTGGATTTTGTATGATGGCGTAGCAGACAACTGTCCCGATGACTACAACCCGGATCAGGCCGACAGCAATGGCAATGGCATTGGTGATGTCTGTGAACCCACAGTGAATCCGCCTGAAAACCTGATGGCACAAGGCGGAGATCAGGAGATCGTTCTGACCTGGGATGCTCCTTCGACTGATGTGAGAGCGGATATTCTGCTATGGATTTCAGATATCACAGATACCAATATTGAGATATCAATGACTAATTCAGCAGATGTTTACGGATTCCAGTTCAATATCGTACCGGACGAAATTCTGGCCGGTGTCTTCAATTCGGCCTACGGCGGGACAGCAGAGGAAAAAGGCTTCTCTGTTTCTACCAATGAAAGCGGACTTGTACTTGGCTTCTCATTCAGTGCCGGATATATTCCTGCCGGAACCGGTGTACTGACAAATGTAGCCTGGACACCCAATGGAATTGATGCATATACTGATTTATCGGTGACGAATTTTGCCGGTTTTGAAGGTGCAGTTCTTTCCGTTGAAACCGGAGAACAGTATTGTTATGGAACCTGTGGCATACAGGAAATGACCTACAATGTCTATCGTGATGGTACAATGATCGCCCAGGATATTTCTGAAACGACCTATACTGATTCAGGTCTCGGGTATGGTGAATCGCATTGTTATGTGGTTACAACAGTTTTGGACGGTGAAGAATCACTGGCTTCCAATGAAGCCTGTGCAACTACAGATCAGTTGTTAGGTTGTACAAATGCAGATGCCTGCAATTACGAACCCGAAGCAACAGAAGACGATGGCAGTTGCATATATGCCCAGGATTACTGGTTTGATGCCGATGCCGATAATTACGGAGCCGGTGAAACCTCTCAATACTGTGCCGGTGATGAACCGGATGGCTGGATTCTTTATGATGGAATGACTGATAACTGTCCGGATACACCAAATGCAGACCAAACAGATGGTGACGGCAATGGCATAGGAGATGCTTGTCAGGAAGGTTGTACTGATCCTGATGCAGTTAACTATGATATGTATGCCGCACTTTCCTGTGGCGGAGATAACAGTTGCTGTACTTATGCAACAGCTCCCCAGGATCTGGTTGCAGTTGGCGGTGCTCAGGAGATAGCGTTGAGTTGGCAGCCGCCGACGGAACCTCTCAGATCTGATGTATCCCTGTGGATTTCCAACGTGACCGAAACCTCAATTGAGGTCTCCATGATCAACACCGCAGATGTCTATGGCTTCCAGTTTAATATCGTGGCCGATGATGTTCTTGGAGCTGTCTATGGTGATGCATCCGGTGGATCGGCTGGAGATGCAGGCTTCATGATGTCAACCAATGCAGATGGTCTTGTACTGGGCTTCTCTTTGACCGGCGGATTTATACCGGCCGGTGAGGGAGTCCTGACAAATGTCGGCTGGACTCCTTCCGGTACAGATGGAAATCTCGATCTGCAGGTCACAAACTTTGCCGGTCTCGGTGGTGAAGCTCTGTCATACGAGGTTGGTGCTCCCTTCTGTTATGCCTGTGGCACTCAGGAGCTGACCTACACGGTTTACAGAGACGGCAGTGAGATTGCAAGTGGATTAACGGAAACAAGTTATACGGATTCCGGTCTGGGTGATCTCGAATCTCATTGTTATCAGGTAACTGCAGTATATAACGGAAGCTCTGAATCGGGGCCATCCAACGAAGCCTGCGCAACGACCTGGCCCAGCGGTCCGATCGTTTTTGGCTGCATGGATTCCGATGCGGTGAATTTCAGCCCGGATGCAACGGTTGAAGATGGTTCCTGCGTATTCTTCGGAACCCCGAACTATCCACCGGACGGACAACAGTTTTGGTTCAATGACGGAAATACCTATGGAGATAATGGTGCCCCCATTGACAGCATTACCTTTGATTGGTCAGGCAGTCTTGACCCCGGTATAGAAGTTTGCGGTTGGATTTTAAATATTGCAACCAATCAGAATGAAATGACCATCATCGTACCGGATCTTGCTCCGGAAGTGACATCCTACACTATGTCATATCTTGATCTTGCCGAAGGATTATTCCTTTATGATGATAACATCACTGATTTCGATCTGTTCTGGTGGGTTGACATCTGTCTTGAATCGGAATATTATCCTTCGGATCAATTCAATATCATCATTGATACCTGGGCTCTTGGTGTGGATAATCCCACAATAATTCCGGATGAATTCACTCTGGGGCAGAACTATCCGAACCCGTTCAATCCCGCTACGCGCATCCAATTCGGCGTACCGGAGATTGCACATGTGACTTTGAATATCTATGACCTGTCCGGTCGCCTGGTGAAAAACCTGGTTGACGGGGAACTGGGAGCCGGTAACCACAGCAGTGTCTGGGATGGTACCGATATGAACAACAATCTCGTTCCAACGGGTGTCTATATGTATATTTTGAGTACTGAAAAGGCAACGCTTTCACGCAAAATGGTGATGATGAAATAAGTTGCAGAATATTATTTTAACGGATGCCTGTTCCTTGTGAGCAGGCATCCGCATGTCTCTGGTTTGGCATAATTAAAATTTAAAACAAATGATTATCGTTGCTCTGCCATCTATAAATGACAGTAACGGAAAAGAAGTAAAAAACTAATTTAAATAATGGATTGGTAAATAATTAACTTCAATTAACCGATAGGAGAGAATAATGAAAAAGTATATTGTAAGCATGGTAGCTATTCTATTAGTATTAGCTAATTTCGTAATAGCACAGGACCAGCCACAGATATATTTCGCAAATGATAATACTCCCATAAATGGCCAGCAGTACATAATGGTTATTGATGAAGGCGTTTTCACACGTGAACTGGTACTGAGTGATGATGGTGGACTAACTGCAATGGAGAATGTTACATTTGCAGTACTTGAACTACGTCATGATAATATAGATATAGAACTTATCGATCCGAATATTCTACAGATAACGATTCTTGATGGCTATGATGCATTTGACGTTCATGATATTGGTATCAGTGCGACATTCGACGCTGACACCGTACCCGTAAACGCCATATTTCAATTGCGAATTATTCCCATGTCTCTCGTTCTGACAGATTGCGGTGCGACTGTCAATGGTAGCGAAGGTACGGTGTCCGAGATAACCTTGACCCCGACTATAGGCGGCTATATTCCCCTTGATTGCGATAATGTGGAATTTGAGGTCTTGAGTGCCAATGGAGCGGCAGTCACTGTGGACGGCTGCACATTGACCTACACTCCGGAAACAGACTGGTATGGTGATGATACGGTGACAATCAATGCTACATATAGCTTTAATGGTTCCTATACGGATGCCTGCGCATTTAACGTTACCTATACGGATGTACCGGATTTGAATTATGAGGCTTTCGGCACTCCTAAGAATGAAGATGAAGATTATTGCCAGACGCTGGATGTCTATGAAATTGACGCAGATTCACCCTATGCTTCCGGTTACAGTTATTTGTATGCCGTATCCGTTGCTGACCTTGGGATGTACCCCAATAATGAGTACATGACCCTGCATCCAACCTGGGCGGATGGTATCGTTTGCATCGACACCGATTTAAACTGGCCGGCTGGTGATGCCCAGGATATCACAATTGTCGCACAGTTGATCGCATATCCCTCAGATGATTTTTACTCCCAGCAGGTGATTGATACCGAGACCATATCCATCACGGTTAATCCGGTTTGTGATGCTCCTGTAATTACGAGTGAAGCCGAAGTTTTCGCCAGAACGACTGAAACTTACACCTATCAAATTGAAGTTACCGATGTAGATGACGAAGCTGGTTTCGATTATAGTTTAAGCGGCGCTCCCGATGGAATGACCGTTTCGGCAGACGGATTGGTCAGCTGGGTGCCTGAAAGCGGAGGATATAACACTGGTACCATCACCGCTACAGTTGCGGATATGTGTGGCGGTCTTACCGACGAATACAGCTGGGATATCTATGTATATCAGGTTGATTGCGCCGGTGTTGATGATGGTGAAGCTTATATGGACGAATGCGGAAACTGTGTCGGCGGAACCACAGGTCTGTCACCCTGCGCCCCGGAATTCACCGATTTTGGACTTGAAGCTTCAACAGATCTGGCAAACTGGAACCCTGTAGATGGTAACCCGATGGACGGTTTTTCCTTTTATCTCGATCCTGCTTTTGATTTCACATACTTTAATGTCACCGATGTGACGACGAATATTCCATTGGCAGCAGGTAATTATGGCTTCTTTATGACCACCTATCCCTATGGATTCTTTGATTGGTGGGCTGACCATGGTGTTACGGCTGATGCAGAAGATGGCACCTGGCAGGCGCATGCCTGGCAGGTAATCAATGGAAATGCCCCGAGTTTCTACCTTGCCTTCGATGGTGAAAGTTATATGCTGCTCGATGGAATTTTACTGGATTGGGGCGGTACGGAATCGTTTATGAGAATGAATGGTGACTATCTTGTCGGCGCATATACACTAACTGGAACCGTTACCAGCGTGGCTGGCGTCAACTCAGACATTATCACAGTCTCCATCGGCGTTGAGGACTGCAATGGTGACATTGGCGGAGCAGCAGTTGTGGATGACTGTGGTGTTTGTTCCGGCGGTGAAACTGGTCACGATTTCAACTCAGACATTGATTGTAACGATGATTGTTTCGGAACGGCATTTGTTGATGACTGCGGTGTGTGCTCTGAGGGGAATACGGGACATGTGGAGAATTCCGATATCGATTGCAACGGTGATTGCTTCGGTACGGCCCAGGTTGACGAATGCGGTGTCTGTTGCGATGGAGAAACCGGTACGGATTGTTCCTATTATATTGATGATACGGATTTTGGCGGTGCATACGATTGTGCCGGTGAATGTTTTGGTGAATACCTGCCCGATTGTAACGGCGAATGTGGTGGTCTCGCCATGGAAGATGCCTGCGGTATCTGCGCCGGCGGTTCAACTGGCCTTACTCCTAATGAAGATGACGGTACCGGCTTTGTGACCGGACCCGATGCTGATTGCGCCGGTGTCTGTTTTGGTGAGTCTGTCGTAGATGACTGCGAAGATTGTGTGCTGCCGGATGATTACAATGCGGCCATGGACTGTAATGGTGATTGTGACGGAACCGCCTATTTGGACGATTGCGGCGTGTGTTCCGAAGGGAATACCGGCCACGATCCGAACAGCGACGACCTCGGTTGCGGCTGCTTTAACCCCGCCGCTCTGACCTATTGCTTCGATTATGACGGTGACGGACTCGGTAACCCCGGGACGGAAATGGATTTCTGTCTGGATAGTATTGAGGAAGGATATGTAGCAGATTGTTCAGACGAATCTCCTGACGGTGAAGTTACAGTATTTTTGAGTGATCCCGTCATCGATGATATGGGCGCAGGCACTATCGATGTGCTGTATAGTGACAGTGACCTGCCTGTCCGGGGCTATCAATTTGCACTCACCGGTGTTACTTTGACAGGAGCTGCTTCCGACAATGACGATTTTACAATTAGTTTTAATCCTGATAACGGCATGGTTGTGGCTTTTTCCGCCAACGGTGGGAACTACGCTGCAGGAGACGGTGTATTTGCTACAATCACCTTACAGCATGCAGGTCCGGCAACATCAATTTGTATCGAAGATTTCCTCGCTGCTGGTGAGTCCGGCCACGGATTTATGGTACACACCGGTGAATGCATAGCAGTTGCAGAGGCCTATATGGACTGTAACGGTGACTATTTTGGCAGTGCCCTGCCTGATGACTGCGGTGTGTGTTCAGGCGGTAACAGCGGCCACGAACCAAATGTCGAGATTGACTGCGCAGGCGAATGCTTTGGAGAACATTCCGAAGATGGCGTTGGCGGTTGCTGTCTTGATGAGGAAATGAATTATTGCGGTATTTGTTTTGCAGCCGATGACGGATTCCTTGCAGGTGATGCCGATGGAGACTGTGATGTCAACATCGTTGATATTGTCGAGATCTCCGGTTGGGTTCTCTTTGAAGAAGCTGTGGAAAAACCCCA
Organism: Fidelibacterota bacterium; assembly: GCA_024277615.1. Classification (GTDB taxonomy): domain Bacteria; phylum Fidelibacterota; class Marinisomatia; order SCGC-AAA003-L08; family JACNLC01; genus JAADGM01. The sequence goes on from JAJRUW010000007.1 coordinate 7,391, forward strand.
AAATGCCGATGTTGTCCTCGTTGACTGTGCTCTTGATTTTTCATCTGATGGCGCGATCAATGTTGCTGATGCGGTAGCAATTGTTGGCTGGATAGTTGACTGCAATGGTGCCGTCGCACGCAATACTACTGTCGATGCCACTTACGCACAAATTACCCAATCGAATTCAGATGTGACTCTGACCTCAGATGGCTATGTGGGTGGTATTCAAATGGTGCTTTCGCATGAGCCCGGATTTGAATTAAACCTGACCGGTTCTGCCCTGTTTGCCAATTATAATACTGATGGAACCAGAACTACCGTATTTGTGATCAATCCTGAAGAAGAAGTATTATTTACAACCAGTGATAGTTTCACAATTGAAAGTGTTATCGTTGCAGGTGCAAATGGAGAAATAGAGACCACACTTTCTGAAGGCAAACCGACGGAATTCAGATTGGGCGAAGCCTATCCGAACCCGTTCAATCCTTCAGTATCGGTTGATTTACAGCTTGCTGAGTCAGGTTATGTCAGCGTTAAAATCTACAATCTTGTCGGGCAAGTTGTATCCGTACTTTCAGACGGTGTGCTTGATGCTGATTATTACACTTTTACCTGGAATGCCGGTGACCAACCCAGTGGTATATATATCATCAGGGTGGATACCAATGGAAATACGGCTACACAGAAAGTTATGCTCGTTAAATAAATCGATTGTTCAAACCCCGATCAGTTCTGATAAAGCCCGTCATTTGACGGGCTTTATCGTGTCCGCTTAATTCATTGGAAAAAGTGTTAAATCAGGGCTGAAGCCATTGACCCAAAACCCTTAACTTTACACGGCCAATGAACAGTGAATTAAAGCAAAAAGCACAGTTGATGTGGGTCGATGATGAAATCGACCTGCTCAAACCTCATATCATCTACCTTGAGAAGAGAGGATATTCCATTGATCCTGTAAACTCGGGTGAGGATGCCATCCACCTGATCACTGAAAAGGATTATGATCTCGTTCTGCTGGATGAAATGATGGATGGTCTCGACGGTCTTACTACGTTGAAGATATTAAAAGAACGCAGGCCCCATGTTCCTGTGGTTATGGTGACTAAAAATGAAGAAGAATGGCTCATGGAAGAAGCCATCGGTGAACAAATAGCCTATTACCTGACAAAACCGGTCAACCCCAGTCAAATTCTGCTGGCTTGTAAGAATATTCTCGAAAAACCCCAAATCCATAGTGATAAAACCACACGGGAATACCTGCAGAGATTTCAGGAGATAAGCAGTAACCTTGACGGATTAGATACCATTGGAGCATGGTATAAAGTCTATCACGATCTCACAAACTGGTCTATTAAATTCGATATACACGGTGATCTGACCCTGAAAAATATTTTAATCGATCAGTATGAGGAGGCCGACCGGAAATTTACTCAATTTATCCTCAAAAATTACACCCGGTGGCTTAATTCCGCTGATCATCCGCTTTTTTCGACCGATATAATTTCCCACACCGTTAGCCCCGTTCTCAAGTCCGGTGAGAAAGTTGTTTTGGTTGTAGTCGATTGTCTCAGGTATGACCATTGGCTGGCGATCAGCGAGCTCCTGCACCCTTATTTTGGTATTGAAACCGAATATTCTCTGTCCATCCTGCCCACCGCAACACCCTATTCCCGCAATGGGATTTTCAGCGGCTTATTCCCGGGAGAGATACAGACTCGCTACAGGAAGCAATGGCAGGAAATGTCAGCGGACGAATCCAGCATGAACCGCTTTGAGGACATATTTTTACGTGACCAGCTGGATCGTCTCGGTTTTCAAGACAAATCCGTCAAATACCAGAAGATACTGACTTACGAGGACGGTCACAGACTGGAAAGCCGTATCAGCGAATATAAAAATATAGATGTCCTGTCCATTGTTGTCAATTTTGTGGATATGCTGGGACATACGCGTTCCGAATCGGATGTACTGAAAGAATTGGTTCCAGATGAATCGGCCTATCGAAATGCGGTACGGTCGTGGTTTGAAAATGCCTGGCTGCTGAATGTCCTGAAACAATTAGGCAACTGGGGGTGCAAGGTCATTATAACCAGTGACCATGGTACAATTCGTGTGAATAAACCCGTGCGTGTAAAGGCAGATAAAAGTGCCTCTACGGGTGTACGCTATAAATTCGGACGCAACCTTGTGACCGATAAAAGGGCAGCCCTTTATTTGGAAAATCCGCAGGATTATAAGTTGCCGAGAGATGATCTAACCACGAATTTTATCCTCGCAAAGGGGCATAATTATTTTGTGTATCCGAATGAGTATCGTCATTTTGTAAATAAATTTGAGAACAGTTTTCAGCATGGTGGCATTTCAATGGCTGAGATGATCGTACCGGTAGCCCTTTTATCCGGAAAGAAAATATGAAACCGGGCTGGCAGGAACAGCTGACGACTTCTCCTGAAGAAACCATTATGGCAGGCAAGGATTTTGCCCGTTACGTTGAGGTTGGCGATGTCATTGCTCTGGACGGAGAATTGGCCTCGGGGAAAACGACTTTTATGAAGGGTGTGGCACTGGGTCTTGGATATACGGGCAGAGTAACCTCTCCCACATTCACCCTTATTAATGAATACCAGGGTATATCTCCGATAATACACATCGATTGTTATCGTGAGTCCAGTCTGAGGCGCTGGATCAAATTGGGGTTGCAGGAATATTTCGGTAAGCCGAATATTGTCTTCGTAGAATGGGCCGAACTTATCAGGGCTATATTACCGGATTCGGTAATAGAACTTGAATTTGAAAATTCGGATTTAACAAAGCGGAAAATCAAAATCAAATGAACCTGCTCGCCATAGAGACGGCATCCACTGTTTGTGGAGCAGCTTTGTTTATCAACGATCGGTTAGAGGATATCTCGGAAATTGATCAGCCCAGAATACATGCTGAACGACTACCGGTTTTTATTGACGAACTGCTGAAAAAAAACGGTATCGATCTGGCCGGCATTACCGGGATAGCCATATCTTCGGGACCGGGGTCTTACACAGGTTTGAGGATTGGAATGAGTCTTGCCAAAGGCTTAGCCTTTTCGCATCGGCTCCCGTTAGTACCGGTACCCACATTGCTGTCCCTTGAAACCCGTGTAAAACTAACAAAGGAACACTACATCTGTCTGCATTCCCATAAAGATATCGTATATGCCCAAAAATTTGCTGGCGGTGCATCGACAGGTGAAGCCGTGTGTGTGCCCTATTCGACCCTCGAGAAGATACCGATATTCGGTCACGGTATCCAGGCCTTTGAAGAGAGCAACAATCAGGTAACCGTCGTTACCCCTTCTGCAAGGCATGTGGGGGAATTGGCACTTGAAAAATTTTACGACTGGCAGTGTTCAGATCTGAATCAGGTCCAGCCGTATTACCTGACGGAATTTAATATTAGGGTTCGAGGAAAATGATTGTACCTGTAAATATTGAACATCTTGAGGATATTCTTTCCATTGAGAAGCAGTCCTTTGATAAACCCTGGTCCGATATTCATTTTGAACAATTTCTAACTTGCCGGGGTCCCCTCAAAAGTGTGGTCTATCTGGATAATCTCAAAAAACCGGTCGGGTACCTCTTCGGGCAGATATACGGCAGTTTTTTTTACCTGCAAAACATTGCCGTTCGACCTGGATTTAGGCGGCAAAAAATTGCCACAAAGTTATTAGATTACATAGTCAACCAATCGAGGAAAAACAGATTAAATAAGATTGTTTTAGAAGTCCGGGCGAACAATTCAGCCGCCCGGAGACTGTACGAGAAGGATGGTTTTAAACCCATAGGTGTCGAAAAGAATTACTATACAAAAGGCACTGATGCTATTGTTTATGAATTGGAGATTGAGTAGTGGCTGAGTGGTTCAGGCGATCTGCAACAAAGATAAAAACCTACGATAAAAAGGATACGACTGAAGGGATCTGGGTCAAATGTTCCCGTTGCGGTCAGGTGATTTACCGTAAAGAACTTGCAAAGAATCATCATGTTTGCCCTTCGTGCTCGCACCACTTCAGAATCAGTATTGACGATTATCTGCACCTGCTGCTGGATGATGATGATTTTGTGGAAATCGCAGCCGGTATCAAACCCCTGGATCCCCTGAAATTTGTAGGCGAGAAGAAATATTCCGTTCAACTGGCCGATGCCCAGGCTAAAACCGGCTTGAAGGATGCCGTAAGGATATTATCCGGTACTCTGTCGGGGATCAAGGCCGTCCTTGCAGTTATGGATTTTTCTTTCATTGGCGGAAGTATGGGTTCAGTTGTCGGAGAAAAAATCAGTCGCGGTATTGAACATGCCAGACAGAATAAACTGCCGTTGATCATCATTTAGGCATCGGGAGGGGCGCGCATGCAGGAAGGTGCGTTCAGTCTGATGCAGATGGTTAAGACGAGTGCAAATATTGCCCGGTTCTCCAGGGATGGCGGTCTGTTCATTTCCATATTATCCCATCCTACAACGGGTGGTACAACAGCAAGTTTTGCCATGCTGGGGGATATTATTATTGCCGAACCCAATGCCCTGATCGGCTTTGCAGGTGCCAGAGTCATCAAGCAGACAATCGGGGAGGATCTCCCGGAAGGATTCCAAAGGGCCGAATTTCTCATTGATAAAGGTTTTCTCGATAATATTGTGCATCGCGCTGATCTGAAACGGACTCTGTTCCGGATTATGAGACTATTCGGATATAAACCGGCTGTCAAATTAGCTGAGCATTGACGGACAGAATATGAAGCACGAACAAATTATCGGTGTCATCGATTATGGTTCACAATACACCCAGTTAATCGCCCGCAGGGTTCGCGAACATCGCGTCTATTCCGAAATATTTCCGTACAATTGCACCGCAGCCGATTTAAAACGGAAAAATATCAAAGCACTGATCCTCTCCGGCGGCCCATCCAGTGTTTACAAAGAAAATGCTCCGCAACTGGATTCAGCAGTATTCGAGCTTCAGGTTCCCATCCTCGGGATTTGTTACGGATTGCAATTGCTCATACAGAGTACGGGTGGAAGTGTAAAATCCGCCGGACGGGGTGAATACGGCTTTACCAATCTCGTTAAGTCCTCTGAAAGTCCCTTACTGGAATCTCTGCCTGGTAAAACACAGGTCTGGATGAGCCACGGAGATGAGATCCGGCATTACTCACAGGACTGGAATGTCATAGGGCGTTCGTCAAATGGTGTTATCGCAGCCGTTTCACATAAATCCAGGCCTTATTTCGGAGTGCAGTTTCATCCCGAAGTGTCTCACACTGTTGATGGCAAAGCGATGCTGCTGAATTTTCTGTTTAAAATTTCACATTGCAAACCGAATTGGACACCTGCTGATTTTATCCAGGAAACGCTGGAGGACATCCGCCGGACGGTTGGGGACAAACAGGCTATTTGCGGTTTGAGCGGTGGCGTGGATTCATCAGTACTGGGGACCCTCATGCACAAAGCTTTAGGTACCAGATCGACCTGTATTTTTATCGATAACGGGCTGTTGCGGAAAAATGAATCCCGCCAGGTTATGACAACCTTGCGTGAAGGACTCGGTCTGCAAATCGAACTGCATGATCACAGTAAAAAATTTCTGGCACAACTGCAGGGAATCACAGACCCCGAACAGAAACGTAAATTAATCGGGACTCAGTTTATCCGTTCTTTTGAAGAAATTACAAGTTCGAGAGATGAGGTGGAATTTCTGGCTCAGGGAACGCTATACCCGGATGTGATTGAATCCGGAGGAGTCGGCAGGGGACCGGCTGCAGTCATTAAATCTCATCATAATGTTGGCGGATTACCTGATGAAATGAATTTAAGGCTGATTGAGCCGCTGCGTGATTTGTTTAAAGATGAGGTTCGAAATGTGGGTCGGGAACTCGGACTTTCTGAATTCATACTCGACCGGCATCCCTTTCCCGGGCCCGGGCTGGCGGTTAGAATTTTAGGAGAGATAACCGCAGAACGACTCCGGGTCCTCAGGGAAGCGGATGATATCTACATGCAGGTCCTCAAAGAGACGGGTGAATATAAAAATATTTGGCAGGCTTTTGCAGTTTATTTGCCCGTTAAGACGGTGGGTGTCATGGGTGACGAAAGAACTTATGAAAGTGTCATTGCTCTCAGGGCCGTCACCAGTCTCGACGGCATGACAGCAGATTGGTACAATATGTCCAATGAAGTTCTGAATATCTGTTCACGTCGAATTATCAACGAAGTTAAGGGAGTAAATCGCGTTGTTTACGATATCACTTCAAAACCCCCGGGGACCATCGAATGGGAATAATCGTTAAATAGGTAAGCATTATGTGTGGAATTGTTGGTTATATAGGGTTCAGATCTGCATCGGAGATTCTCATCAGAGGTCTTCAACGATTGGAATATCGCGGTTATGATTCTGCAGGAATTGCAGCTTTTGAAAACGGTAAACCTTTTTTGGTGAAATGCGCCGGGAAAGTTTCCGACCTCGTAGATAAACTCAACAATCATATCTGTATCAGCAATGTAGGTATCGGGCATACGCGTTGGGCCACTCATGGCATTCCTTCTGATATCAATGCGCATCCGCATGTCTCAAACGATGGCAAGTTCATTATCATTCACAACGGGATCATCTAAAATCATGAATCTATTCGAAAGTTGTTGGAAGCCAAGGGATTTAATTTCCAGTCGGATACGGACACTGAGGTCCTGGTTCAGTTAATCAGTTATTTGTACAAGAAAGACGGGAATGATTTTGCAGGAGCAGTCCGCCATGCTTTAAGTCAGGTAGTTGGTGCGTATGGGATTGTTGTAATGTGTACAGATGTACCGGATATGCTTGTTGCGGCTCGTTTTGGCAGCCCGCTGGTGCTTGGTATCGGGGAAGGTGAGATTATCGTTGCCTCCGATAGTTCACCTATCATCGAGTACACCCGCAAGATCATCTATATTGATGAAGGTGAAATGGCCTGCATCAGAAGAGATGATTTTGAAGTTAGAAATATTCTTGAAAATAAGCTGGTGAATAAGAATGTGCAGCATATTGAATACTCTCTGGATCAGATCGAAAAAGGGGGCTACCCCCATTTCATGTTAAAAGAGATCTATGAACAGGAGGAATCTATCTGGGCTGCCACCAGGGGTAGAATTGATTTTAAGAATAAAACTATCAAGCTGGGGGGTATTCAGGATATACTGGGACGTATTCTGGATGCTCATCAGATTTATATTACAGCCTGCGGAACTTCCTGGCATGCTTCTCTCATCGGCAGCTACGCCATAGAAGAGCTGGTCGGAATCCCCGTAAAGGTCGAGTATGCTTCTGAATTTCGCTACCGGAACACACCTGTAAATCATAAATCCATCGTCATTGCCGTCAGTCAATCCGGAGAGACTGCCGACACACTCGCGGCAATTCGTCTTGCGAAACAGAAGGGTGCGTTGACTCTGGGGATCGTTAATGTGGTTGGCAGTTCTATAGCCAGAGAAACCGATTGTGGGGTTTATATTCATGCCGGCCCGGAAATCGGTGTGGCTTCCACAAAGGCCTTCACTTCACAGGTGGTTGTTTTGAATTTAATTGCAGCATTACTGGCCCAGAGTAAAGATCTGAATCTTCCCCAAAGAGAAAGAATGATCGATGATTTTGAACAGATCCAAAAAAAAGTAGAACGTATTTTGGAATTATCTGAAAGTATTAAATCAGTTGCAGCCGATTTTTATGATGCAACGGGATTTCTGTATCTTGGACGGGGATTCCAGTTTCCGGTTGCTCTTGAGGGTGCCCTTAAGTTGAAGGAAATTTCATATATTCATGCAGAGGGCTATCCTGCAGCGGAAATGAAACACGGGCCCATAGCACTAATAGATGAGAATATGCCGGTAGTATTTATCGTTACGGAGACGGGTTTTGATAAAATCATTTCAAATATACAGCAGGTCAGGGCCAGGAATGGCCGGATTATTATCATCACAACCACATCTGCGCCGGAGCTTCATAAATATTCTGATCATATTATTCGTATCCCGCATATCCATAAATTCCTGGCGCCTTTACTGACCACAATTCCGCTACAATTACTGGCTTATCACAGTGCAGTTCTGAAAGGCTGTAATGTGGATCAACCCCGCAATCTGGCAAAAAGTGTAACCGTTGAATAAGCCTTTGCTTGATTTCAGCAGTATCTTTGAAAATCGCGTCCGTGCGGTAATGATCGGTCGGCAAGCTCTCGCTGTCAGTCAGTCCCCGAAAGAGGCCCGGAGTGAAGCAGTCCAATTATGCCGGCTACAGATGACCCGGATAGCATTTCCACTTCAAATCCATTCTGATAATGTTAAATGGGTTTCCGGTTCGGGTATATTTGCAGATGTTGACGGTTTGATCACCCAATCTGCGGAGGTCGTACTAGCCTTGCAGGTAGCGGACTGTGTACCGGTCTTTATTTACGATCGGCAAAAAAATACACGCGGCTTGATTCATGCCGGCTGGCGCGGGACAACCGGTTCAATTACGGCACGATTGGTTAAATCTCTCGTCAATGAGGGCACGGATACACATGACCTGATCGTGTATCTTGGTCCAGCTATCTGTAAGGAACATTACGAGGTAGGAGAAGAAGTGGCCAAATTATTCCATGAAAGCAGTCTGTCTGAAAACACTTCCCGCTTTTACGCCGACCTGCGCCATGAGCTGACGATAAAATTTCTGGAGCTGGGTATCCCCGGGGAGAATATCCATGTATCCGAACTCTGTACTTATGAAGATACCCGCTGTTGCAGTTACCGCAGAGACGGAGCGGCGGCAGGTCGTATGTTTGCATTTATAGAGGATGCCTGATGTCACCGGGTGAGGGTATTCTGCTGGGAATTGTACAGGCCCTGACGGAGTTCCTGCCTGTGAGCAGTTCGGGACACCTGGTTCTTGCAGAATACTTTCTTAAAATCCACACTCCCGGAATTGCCATGGAAGTTGTATTGCACCTGGGAACATTGATAAGCATTTTGGTTTTCTATTTCTCCGAATTGAAAAAACTGGTCATTGATTTTTTTACGAACCGGGATCCTGCAGGCCGGCAAATGGTATGGGCACTGGTGATCGCCACAATTCCTGCAGTCATTGTAGGGCTGGGATTTGAAAGTAAAATAGATGCCTTCTTTTCCAATGCTGTGCTGGTTTCAGCAGCTTTGATTTTTACCGGATTTGTCTTATTCAGCACAAGGTTTATAAAACCCGGAGGCACTGACAATATTTTGATGGTTTCAGCCCTGGCGATAGGTGTAGCTCAGGCCGTGGCAATTATTCCCGGTATTTCAAGATCAGGGATGACCATCTCGGTAGCGCTGATTCTCGGAATATCGAATATCACAGCTGCCCGGTTTTCATTTATCCTGGCTATTCCGGCCCTTCTGGGTGCCGGTATTCTAAAATTGAACGAGGCGTTGCAGCTTACTTCAAATATCTCCGCCGGGGCGATTATCGGAGGATTTTTCTCCTCAGCTGTAGTCGGATACCTGGTCATCGGCCTGCTCATCAAACTCATTTCGAGGGATAAATTTTGGTTATTTTCAATATATTGCTGGATGATAGGTCTCATCGGCCTGTCATTAACGGTAACCTAAAATGGCAACAGCATTATCGGCAGGCAGGGTCATCCGAAAAATACAAAAAAACGGAATCGATCCCGTTTATTTTTTAAGTGGTGATGATGGCTACTTACAGGAATTCTTTATCGAGGAGCTCGGGAAAGTCTTTTTAAAAGACGGTGGTTATAAAACATTTATATCACTGGATGATGATAACGAACAGGACTTACTGGGGGAACTTTCTGCATTTTCTCTCTTTGAAGAAAAACGAATTATTGTGGTGCGTCAGATCAGGAAATTGACTAATAAGGGAAAAGATGAAATGCTGGGTTACATTACCTCACCGAATCCTTCGAATTGTCTTCTGCTAATTAGTGGAGGAGAAGTGAAACCTAATAAATTCCTGGATGCCCTGAAGCAAAATACGGTTTATGTAGATGTTACATCACCTGAGGGACAAAAATTCCGTGAATGGGCAGTTTATATTGCAAATCGAAAATCCATTAAAATAAAACCCGCTGCACTTGACTTGCTGATCGATCTGCAGGGTGATTCTTTGGCAAAAATATTTAATGAAGTTGAAAAGTTATCCCTGCTGATGGGAGAGAACGGTGTGATTGATAAATCTCTTATTGAATCAACTGCCATTCATCAGCGCCAGTTTAACATCGAACAGCTTCAAAAGTCGGTTGGAGCAAGAGAATTAGGGACTTCGCTCCAAATTATCAGGAATCTGTTGGAAAGCGGTAGTTCGCCGACTTTAATAACGATGAACCTGTCAGCCCTTTTCCAGGAATTACTCTGGAAAAAAATGGGTGCTCAGAGGCCGAAATTCAATTGGCTGATCCGGGGTTCAGTTAAGCGGTTATTGCATAATTATGAGTCAAATTTCAGTATAATCGAGGTCAGAGAAGCACTTAGAGAACTTCGTAAAATTGACGTTCTGACAAAAACAACGACCTTGCAGGCAATCTCACTTTTCGAACCGTTTATAATTAAATTTTGTACAGAAATATATGCCTGATTTTAAAGTCACAGACGAAGAACTGATCGCCAGGTTTCAGGAAGGAGAAGAACGGGCTTTTAACGAGATTGTTTTTCGCTACAAGGACCGCCTGTTGAACTTTGTCTATCGTTTCCTCAATGATATTGACAAAGCAGAGGACCTCGTTCAGGACACCTTTCTTAAAGTTTATACTCATAAACATTCTTATCAGGAAATAGCAAAATTCTCAACCTGGCTTTACACTATCGCCGGGAATCTGGCCAGGACTGAATTACGAAAATTAAAACGCAGGAAAACTTACTCTATCTCCGATTTGAGCTATGATAACAAAGAATATGAAATTCCGCTGATCGATAATCCCGAGTCTCAGATTGAATCCTCCGATTTTTCACAAAATTTGCAGAAAGCCATGAATTTACTCCCGCCGGATTTTAAAACGATGGTAATTCTCAGAGATATACAGGAACTTTCTTACGAAGATATTAGTAAGATTGTCGGTGTACCCATTGGGACGGTTAAATCAAGAATTAATCGGGGTAGACTTAAACTACAGTCAATGTTAAAACATTAATGGAGGGCTTACTTACTGAATGAATTGTTACAATTTTGAAGCTAACATATCAGCTTACATAGATGGGGAACTAAATCAGAGCGATTGGAAGGGGTTTACAGAGCACCAGCAGAATTGTACGGCCTGTAAAAGTAAACTAAAGGGTGTCCGGGAACTGTTGGGAAATATGAAAACGATTCCGGAGGTTACTACTTCAGATGATTTTTTCAAAGGTTTGCAGCGCAAAATTGAAACCCATGAAAACAGGAGTTCAATTATAGCGAAAATTGTCGAGTTCAAACCTTTCGGGATGAATCCGCTACAGGCTCTGGGATTTGCTGCCGTCGTTACCTTTATGGTCATTTCTTCCTTTATGCTGTTCAATACGGATAGACTTCCGGTAGTCCATTTCGACGAATTATCACGTGAAAATCAACTGAATGTGCCTGCAGGACTGCCCGAGCAGAGTGCCTATCCGCAGCAAAATCCGGCTATGATGGCTTCTGACCACAATCAGGCAGACTCGACAAAGGATAAAAACCATGGCAATGCTCCGAATTATGATAACCAGATGCAGCTGGTGAATCAGCAGGGGAGACCCTGATAAATTAAAAACCCCGATTTACATCGGGGTTCGAACTCTATAGTGCCCTAATCGTTTTAGCTGCCCAGGATTTCATTTACGAGGGCAACGACGTCAACCACATTAACCAATCCGTCCAGGTTCATGTCGCCTGCCCATAATTGATAGTTGGTTGGATTATTCTCTACGATAGTTCCTACCAGGGTTACGACATCCACGACATTTAAAACCCCATCATAGTTGATATCACCCGCCAAGCCCGGTGGTGTACCGAATTCAAAGCATCCCTGATCCGGATAATAACCAAAGTATTCTTCATCTGACAAATCGATGAGCGTATCACCATCCAGTTCAAAGAAGTTTGTACCCATATCAATGCAGCCGGAAGAAATCTGCAGCGAATAATCACCGCTGCCGGTATCGGTAAAAACTGGGTTTACATCTATATTAGCTTCTAACATTTCATAATTACCGCTCATGGTAGTGATACCTCCGGTCCCCCCTTGAATATCGGAAAAAGCCATGACTGCATTCCCCTGAGCATAGACGAATACCTGAGTTGGAGAGTTATTCCAGAGAATTGAATTAATGATCGTAGCGCTGGAATTATTCACGGATATACCATAGCCCGAATGATCGGCAATAGTAACATTGATAATCGTTGGTGATGAGTCGTTGACACACTTGATCCCCGTGGATCCGTTATTGGCAATCAGAACCTTATTAAGTTCCGGGTCTGAGTAAAAACTACAGACCAGTCCTTCCTGGTCATTGTCGGTAATTTCGACATTGGTGAAAGAAGCAGAGGAATAGTTTGACAGATACACTCCGGAATGAGAATTATTAAACAAACTGATATTCATCAAGGCGGGACTCGCCATATTACAGGCGAGACCACCCCCTCTGCTTACCAGAGTGTCATTTGTGATGATTTGATTTTCGGTTATAATGAGGTCACTTAGCCTGGGGCTTGCCTGGGTGCAGTATATGCCACCTCCTTCTGCTACTGAACCGTTGCAGGTCATAGACCCGCTTCCATGCGTGATCGTGAATCCTGAAAGCTGGGCTGCCGTGTTGATAAAACTGTCAAAAACGATCACACTGCCGCTGTAACTGCCGTCTATGACCGTAGAACTGATATAAGAGGCGTCTCCGGTCATCAGAAAAAGTGAACACAGGATTATATTCTTACCGCTTACAGTTATATTTTCATAATAAATACCGGGCAGTACTAACACCGTATCTCCGCCCGCTGAGGCATCAACGGCTGCTTGAATCGTCTCATACGTGTCCGGTACGATGATCGAGTTGGCAGTTCCAACCGTCAAAAAGATTGAGAGTATCATTATCGGCTTAAGTATTCGTTTCATATATTTCTCCTGGTTTATCAATGAGATTGTCACATTGATATTACATATCCGCAACAAAATAGCCTGATTTGCATTCTTTGTAGAGGGACTCATCGGGATTGCACAATATTTTGCAAAAACCACGCCACCGGCAGATTGCTTTCCTCCTTTAAGACTGAACAGATCTGCTGGTATGCCCCATTGGATTTAATAATTGCCCGGCTGTGATTGTGTTAGAAAAAAACTCACAAAGCCGCGTATTTTCAAATCAGGTGAATAAACTACCTGAACTCTGATTAAATTACATCTCCGGTCAATAAACAAATATCAGGAGTTGCGGATATGTTGAAAATATTTTTTCAGTCAATGTTGCTTTGCGGATATCTTCTACTTGGGCAGGATATCTATTCGGAATACCTCGTTGAGGATGGCGATACACTCGATGTTTTTTCGTATCAGGTCCCAATCGGGTATTCTGCAGACTCACCGGCTCCCTTATTGGTTGCCTTTCACCATTGGGGTGGGAATGAAATGTCTAATTATTCAACAAATTTTGACGAAGAGGCCAATCAGCGCGGCTGGCTTTTCCTTTCACCCTTTGGAGGGGCTCCCAACAACTATGCCAACCAGGGAGCTCAATATTATTTCCGTCAGGAGATTATCTGGATGGAAGAGCATTTTGCCGTTGACCCAAACAGAATTTACATGGTGGGAGGGTCCATGGGGGGGGCCGTAGGTGCGATTTTCGCGAACAACCACCTCGACCCTGACGGCCCGATGGTGGCTGCAACGGTGTCCGGTTCAGGTATTCTGGACTGTGAGAGAAGATTCTATGAGATGGACGGGAATAACTCCATGATCCAATGGTTTGGCGGAACTCCCGAAGAGGTTCCTTTTGAATACCACCGTAACAGCGCAGTGTATTTTGCCGACAGCACTCAAAGCATGCACTATAATTTGCAATATACGCCGCTGTATCTCGATTTCAGCGCAAATGAACCGCATCGTTATCATGCGGAAGATCTATACAATCTGCTTTTGGGATATAATGAAAACATGTGGATTGAAACCAATCCCGGCGGCGGTCATGGGTATTCGGTACTGGATGATTCGGCAGCCTGCGACTGGATGTCTCAATTTGAGCTGGTCTCTGACCCGGACAATGTCAACGTCAACCTTGACGAACCGGAGCGAGCCTACTGGCTGAAAGCAACCGGTCAGACTGACGATACTGCTTTTATTCGCATTCTGGCGGATCGGTCAAATGACAGCACTTTTTCAATCCAACAATTTACAAACGCAGACTCACTGCAAGTTTTTGCGGAGAGTAACATTTACGATTCAATCATCATTCAAAATAATCCGCATGATCAATATACACTGGGTTTGGCAGTTGCGGATATTTCTCAAATATCCTTCATAACGGTAGGTGGCAGTCCGATTACCAATTGGTCTGTAGCTGGAAATATCATCTGGATCAATACGGTAATCCCCGGGCAGTACCGCTACAATTTTTCGGCACTTCCGCCGGATGTAAATGCAGACGGTGTTTGGGATGTGCTGGATATTGTGCTCACCGTTAATTTTATCATGGGTATCTCAGTCCCAAGTGAATATCAGCAGGTTGTCGCCGACATAAATAACGACGGTGTTATAAATATTCTGGATATTGTAACGATGATCAATATTATTATGGAATGATCACTTTTTTAACCCATACATCAGGTCTGAAGTCCCGGGCTAATCAGCTTGAGGCGCTTTCGTACCGTGCCAGTCCCCTGATCCAGACAATCCGTACTGCAATTAAAAAACAAATTGTGACGATCGTCTGTAGCAGTAGATAACGGATATCGGGGCCGTAAATAAAAATACGTGCGGGGACGGACGAAACCAGGGCCATTGGGATAATCGTAAAAAGTGTTTTTCGCAGGAATCCTGAATAGATTGTATCGGGGCGCATTGAGAATTTCATGATCTCGTGGCTGAACCATCCTGACATGGAAAAATCTCTGAACCAGAACGCCAGACTCGCAATAATGAAATCTACAGAATAGAATATGCACAGCCCCAGCATGAAAGAATAACCGAAAAATAAAACGTTTTGGAGTAGAATAGCTCTTCCCATCAAGTGATTTGCGTATCCTAACAATCCTGATAACATTATAATTGAGACGACGGCGTAGGAATTCACATAGCGAAATGAAGAGAAGAACTGAGAATTAACGGGCTTCATCAGCACAAAATCAAGGTCTCCTTTTACGATCATCCGATTGAGTTTGCCCAGGTTTTCGGCGATTAACAACATATAAACCGTATCCATCATAAAAGTGATAATCAGGAATAAGGTTACATCATCCTTTGTGAATTCGAGCAGAGAATCCACATAGTTAAAGATGACGCTGAAGAAGAGAAAATGGGAACCATAGTAAACAGAGTCAACAAACAGCATACCGATGAAATTCGCCTTGAATTCCATGTCCCGGGTAAGACTATTACTGAAAAATGCCCAAAATAATTTTAGATTTCTAACCACCGAATCCCTCGTATCTTTGAATTCCCTCACGATACACAACGAGACCGATGAAGGTCATGGCAACGGACCAAAACAGACTATGCAGTGACTCTGTCCACCACCTCTCTACAGGAAGATTCCCGGTGGCAATACTCACAGGCAAGTCAACCAGATATGGCAAAGGCGTGAACCGCAGGATTTTCAAAACGGAGTCCGGGAAAAAACGCAGGGGGACCATCTGTCCGGAAAGCACCATATTTGCCAGATTATAGGCAATTATGAGAGCCCTGACTTCCCCGAACCAAAAAGCAAAACAAACCATGACAAAATACACCGAGTAGGATAAATAAACAGAGATGATCAGGGTACCCAGAAAACCGGCAATATTTAATAACGAGGGAAAAGCCCAGCCCGGGAAAAATATGATCATACCGGCGATCATGAAAAAATATACCAGATAAAACAGGGAATTATATCCAATAAACAGCATGAAATGATAGGTAAAAAATGAGATAGGGCGAATCAGATACTTATTTAATTCTCCCTCGCGGATTGCAGTTATCATTTCAAGAGAAGTGATCCATGAGGATTTCAACTGACCTACAACGAGACTGAGAAAAATATAAACCATCAGGTCGCCGAATGTAAACCCGTTGATAACACTGACGCCCCGGGTGAGAAAAATCCGTTTCCAGAGCAAATACTCAATAAAAACCCCTGAAATGATAGCAAAAGTACCGACAAGAGAATTTGCTTTGTATTCGAGAGCCTGTATCCAGGTCATGCGGATAACCGCAGAGTATTTTGCCGTGAACCTGTTAACCATATTCATTTTAGTTCCCACAAATAAGCCTGTATAAACGGCTCAGGCACGGTATTCGTAATTCAAGGATGATTTTCATGGGAAGGTCTAAACCGGGATTTGTAAGCCGCATTTATACAAATTTTTCCGGGTCTGCAAAAAATGCTTTCATGGTCTCTTCAACAGGTAATTCCTCCAACGAAAAAGACTTTGGTTTGTGCAGATTGAAGAGTTGGACCAAAAGCTCATTGAGCTCGGCATCCGGCAGTTGAGCCGTGAGAAATCGATCTTCGATTCTCAGGGCAAAATTATTTTCAAGCTTCTGAATTGTGGCGGCAGAAGGATGTTCAGGGAATTCAAAAGTCAATTTCTTGCTTGGATTTACACGGTTAACCAGGATGTCAAAATTCCCGTCATAGAGCGCCCTGCCTTTGTGAATGACGAATACTCTTTTGCAGAGGGCTTGAATATCCGTCATATAATGACTTGTCAGCAGGATAGTAGTGCCGCGTTTTTCATTATAGAATTTTACAAAATCCCGGATCTTGGATTGTGAAACCACATCAAGTCCGATTGTGGGTTCATCGAGTAGCACTATTTTGGGACGGTGGAGCAGAGCGGCGATAATCTCCATTTTCATGCGCTCGCCTAACGACAGGCGTCTGACTTGGGTGTTCAGCTTTGAGGAGATATCCAGCAAATCCACTAACTCGTCAAGCGTTTTTCGGAATTGTTTGTCTTCAATGCCGTAGATTTTCTGGTTAAGCAGAAATGATTCGGCTGCGGGAATGTCCCACCACAGCTGGTTTTTCTGCCCCATGACAATGGATATATTTCTTAAAAAATCATTTTTCCGTTCCCAGGGTGTGAAGCCGTCGATCAGCACCCGACCGGAAGTAGGGTGGAGCAGCCCCACCAACAATTTTATCAGAGTGGTTTTACCGGCACCATTTTCGCCCAAAATTCCAAGCACTTCGCCGGATTGTATTTCTAGATTAATATCCCTGAGCGCATAAAAGTCTTCATATTGCCGATGTAAAAAAGACCGGAGTGCGCCTTGCAACCCCGCTTCGCGTTTGAAAATGCGGAATTTTTTCGTAAGTTGATTTACCTGAATCGCCATTGTAGATATTCTCAAACCTGTTTAATTCCGGAGCAGAAGGGTTGATTAATTTTCTGCAGATCACCGTATGGCTACCCAAATCTAATTAACTCTTTGTTATCCAGAGGCCGCAATTTATAACGGGAGGAAAGGCAATAAAAAGAAAGAGTTGGCTTTGCTCTGTACAGCCGTGAAAACTCCGTAGTATGTTCGGCAGGGCTCAAATCAGATATGGTTATATCAAAGAGTCCGCATTTTCTGGATGTAATTCGATCGGTTATCTTGCAAAGCAAGCTGCTTGTGGATGACTTTGAATCCACATCCGGGCTCACAATAGCCTGATTAGGGTAACTAATTAGTTTTCCTGTTACATCTTATAATCCTAAAGGAGACTATTTTCCTTGTATTACTCACTTTAGAAGTTTTATTCTATTAACTGCGAGACGAACATGATTTTAATTAAAATAGGAGGGTTTATTCTGTTTTAATATAAATAGGTGTAATCGACCTGTCTGCTAACCGATTTTGAAAAATAAGATGAATTTGAATTGATTTGAAAGATTGAGATGAGTGACTTGAAACCTATCATTATCGACCCCAAAACTTTTCTGGTTAACCATTGCACTTTACCTGCACTGCCTGCGGTACTCACTGATATTCAGAAAGCAGTGAACGCAGAGGTTCTGAACGCAAAGAAAATCGGTAATATTATCAGCAGCGATCCCGGTTTAGTGGCACAGATCCTGAAAATTGTTAATTCTGCTTATTACGGTCTGCGCAAAGAACTGAAGGACATTAATTTTGCCGTAGCCTATCTGGGAATCAGCGAAGTTTACCGCATCACTTTGTCCATATCAGTGATCAACTCTCTTGGAATTACCCGAAAGAAAGAACTCGAAGCAATATGGTCGCATTCGCTGATGACCGCACTCTGTTCAAAATATTTAGCAAAGAAATTTGAAAAGTCCATTAACACAGATGAACTATGGACGGCAGCAATCCTGCATGACGTAGGGAAGTTAGTCTATCTAAAATATTTTCCTGATCATTATGACAAAATCTCCTCATTCAGTAAAACCAATGATTGCCTGTTCAACGAAGCTGAACTTGAATTAGGGTTCCCTGCCAGTTCCTACCTGGGTAGCCTGCTATGTGATCGTTGGCGGCTTCCCTCACTCATCAAAAATACCTGTACGAAACATACGCTGATCGACCTGTACGAATTTACGGAAGGAAAACTCATTTTGCCTGTGGAGCGTATCGTTACGCTCGGTAACCTGTTTTCCATCCTGCTGATTGAGCAGCATGGAAAAGAGAAAAAGGATCAAATCATGACCGCAATAACCGACAATTTGGAAATTGTCGAATCCGAGTTTTGGCTGATTATGGGTGATCTTTCGGAATTAAAATCGGAATTGAAAACTTTCCACTAAATCCCCGTGCCCTCACATTCGGAAACGCATCAGTCTGTCTCCCCAAAAACCCTGGCAGCTATTCTGGATAGCCTGACAATACCGATCCTGTTTGCCGATACGAACCATATTATCTGCTATCTTAACAGGGCCGCCGCCAATCAATATGATGAAGGTTATGGCCTCCTTGGTAAGTCTCTTTTAAACTGTCACGAAGCTGCATCCCAAAAAATAATGCAAGCGATTCTTGATGATATGCAACAGGGTCTTGGGGAAAGACTCATCACTGACGATGAGAAACATCGTATTTTCATGCGGGCCGTCCGGGACGAAAACGGCAAATTGTTGGGATATTTCGAACGATACGAATCCCCGAAAAATACTGCTTAAAGGATAGCCTCACTTTCTGCTCTAACACATTTTAGCCCGGGGTGTTGCTTTCGTTATAGAAGTCCTTTATCGGCAAAGCTGGTATGTTCGTTGCCGGCAATGATAATATGGTCGAGCACATCAACGTCGATGGTGGCACAGGCAGCTTTGAGCCTCCGGGTAATTTTATGATCATCTCCGGAAGGTTTGGGATTTCCCGATGGATGGTTGTGCACAAATATTACCGCCGCAGCATCCTTTTCGAGAATCAGTTTGATGACCTCACGGGGGTAAACCGCACTGGAAGTCAGACTGCCTTCAAATAACTCCTGAATATTGATAATCTGATTACGACCGTTCAGCAGAACGATCATGAAAACCTCCCGGCTCCGGTCCCGCAATTCATGACGCAGGTATTTAATCAAATTACCGGAGCTGGTTATGTAGGTTTTGCCGATGATCTGTTCTTTTAGATATCGTCTGGAAATCGCCTGAATGAGCTTTATCCCGAAGAGATTAGCAGGGCCCACTCCCTTGATTTTTTGCAATTGATCTGGAGTTGCCTCCAGCACGCCGCTCAAAGATCGGAATGTTTTGATAAGATCTTTCGCTGTCTGTTTACAATCTTTTCTGGTGGAGACTGACAAGAGTAGTTCGACGACTTCATAATCCAGAAAACCGTCAATCCCACCCTCAAGAAAACGTTTTCTTAACCTTTTAAAATGACCTGTATTGCTGACATTATCCATTATAACTCCATTTATGATTAAAATTATAATTTATTTATCAATAAAATACTTAGCCTAATATCTCCCTTTAAGTCACATTTAAATCGGCAGTGTACGGACTAAAAGCAGATAACCGTTTAGACCGTCCGGGAGGCGGGCCAATTTTAATTGTCGGTGGATTTTCTGTGAATATATTCAATTTTACCCCAAGAGGTTTACGCTGTTCTGCTCAAAGTGTAGCGGCTTATGGATTTAAACTATTTGATTAATAACCACCTGACAGGGCCTAATTTAGTCAGGTCAGTCAATATGTTCAGACGGGAAATTCCAGAGACCGTTTGAGTTGTTTATTTTTTTGAGGCCCGGTAGTGACCGGCTGATTTGTGGTTGAGCACAAAACGGATGATTTCCCGGGCTATCCGGTCTTTGCGGTCTTTCGGAATTTCGAGCTTTTCACCGTTTTTGGAAAAAATGACCACTCGATTTGTGGGGACTTCAAACCCGGCTCCCTCTTCATTGGCATAGTTCAGTACAATGAAATCCGTATCTTTGGTTTCCATTTTTCGACGTGCTTCGGCCTCTCCGTTTTCGGTTTCGAGGGCAAAAGCGACGATAATTGCATCGCTGGTCCCTCTGATTGATCTGAGAATATCCGTAGTCGGCGAAAGGGAGAGTCTCAAGTCATCTGTACCTCTTTTAATTTTTTCCGTTTTTGGATTTTCCAAAGTGTAATCTGAAACGGCGGCGGCCATGAAAATGAAATCAGGGTGTATTGTGGTGATCGTCTCCGCCACTGCAACGGCCATATCCTGTGCACTGACAACCGGCTTCAGCATCACTTCAGGCACATCCGGCAAAGCTGTCGGACCGGCAATCAGGGTCACTTCAGCTCCCATGTCCCGTGCAGATTCGGCAATGGCATATCCCATTCTTCCGCTGGACCGATTTGAGATATAACGAACGGGATCAAGAGCCTCGCGGGTAGGTCCTGCGGTAACCAGCACCTGTTTCCCTCTCAGTGGCTGGGGAATATTGAAAAGCTCCCGGATAGCATTCAGAATTTTTCCCGCTGCCGGCAGACGGCCCTCACCTTCATGCAGACTCGCCAGCGGACCATGTTCGGGGTTGAGGACTTTTATACCTCTCGCACGCAATTTTGTGACCGCCTCGGCCGTGGCCGGATTCTGCCACATACGCGAATTCATCGCCGGGACGAACAATGTGGGTTGTTCGCAGACCGATAAAGTCGTTGTGACCAGATCATCTGCAACTCCCCCTGCCGCTTTACAAATGACATTGGCCGTGGCCGGAGCCACTACAATGGCATCTTCCTCCAACGACAGTTCTATGTGTTCAAGTCCGGCTTTCGGGGATACGGGGAACAGCTCAGTCAGCACTTCACGACCGGTTAGTGCTGCGAATGTGGCAGGTCCGACAAATTTTTGAGCGGCGTCGGTCATCATAACCTGCACAACGGCCCCCTCTTTTCGCAGCAGGCGGATGATCTCACAGACTTTATAAGCAGCAATTGATCCCGTAATGCAGAAGAGAATTTGCTTTTGTTTTAAACCGACAGACTCATCAGGCATCTGTTTTTGCTCCTTTATTTCAGACGTTGACAGACCATCAGGCCGTCTCTGAGTGGCAGAAGAAAATTAATAACCCGTTCATCCAGCCGGATCTTGTCACCTAATTTCCTCAGTACTGCAGACTCGGGAGTGACAGGGTTCAGGACGGTGCCGCTCCACAGCATATTGTCCAGAATGATCACACCGCCTATTTTAACGAGTTCCAGGCAAAGTTCGTAATATGCAGGATAACTTACCTTATCGGCATCGATGAAGGCCAGATCGAATGAATCTGCAGCGAATTGCTTCAATGTATCCCTGGCCGGACCGAAGTGGAGACTGATCTTGGTTTTATATTTGGATTTTGCGAAAAACCGTGCGGCAACATTTTTATGTTTTAAATCCATTTCACAAGTGTGAACTTCGCCATCATCCGCAATAACTTCGGCCATGGTCAGTGCACTATAGCCGGAAAATGTACCGATATCCAATACCTTCACAGCTTTTAAAAGCCGGCATGTAAACTGTAAAAAATTACCTACCTCTGCACCGGAGATCATACTGGAATTCTCCATTTGATTAAGCGTGTAGTCGAACACTTCCTTAAGAAGGGGGCCGGGCTCTGCGGATTGCCCGGAACAATAGGCCTGTATGGCCGGTGAGATTATCCCTGTCATCAGGGCTTAGCCTGACTCCCCAGCAGGGCCTCCAACTTTCCGGAACTGTCCAACTTGATCAGGTTTGAATATCCGCCGATGGATTTACCGTTGATTTGTATTTGAGGAACCGAAGCCCCGCCGGTTATTTTTGCCAATTGGGATCTGCTGATATGCCGGGCTTCTATATCAACTTCTTCATAGCTGATACCTTTGCTGTCCAGGAATCTTTTGGCATTATTGCAATGCGGGCACCAGGAGGTTGTATAAATTTTTACCATGTAAAAACCTTTCGTTTTAAATGCTCAACTTATCCCTGATTTATCCTTTCAGCACAGAGATTCTATCCATTAAATTTATGACAGATAATATATCAGATAATATCAGACAGGAGACAAAAATGTTAATAGATGCAGGGGAAAAAGCTCCCGACTTCACTTTGCCTGATGCTAACGGCAATAGCATTTCGTTAAAGGATTACAGCGGTAAGAAAATCATCCTTTGGTTTTTCCCAAAGGCCAATACACCCGGTTGAATCACCGAAGGGCAGGGATTCCGTGATGAATTCCATAAATTTGAGGAACGGAACATACAGATTCTGGGTGTATCGGCCGATCCTCCCGCAAAACAAAAAAAATTCGTTGAAAAGCAGGGTTTTCAGTTTCCGCTTCTCTGTGATGTGGACCACGAAATGCTGATGGCCTATGGTGTCTGGGGTCTAAAAAAATTCATGGGCAGAGAATATATGGGCATTACGCGGACAACATATCTCATTGATGAAGCGGGGATCATTGTTAAAGTCTATCCCAAAGTTAAAGTTAAAACTCATGCCGGTGAAATCCTGGAATATTGGCAGTGAGCTTATAATGTCGAGCTCGAACACAACGATTGGATGGAAAACAGGGGTAAATTTATAACAGCTGAATTTACCACTGAATTATTATTTTACGGACCTTCTAAAATTGTATCTGTTACATTTCTGAAGGCCGGCCGCTATTTGGTAACCGTAACCGTCCGGGAACTCACTGTAACATAACTTGCCGGTATTCCGATTAAAATATCGATAGCCGAAGTTTCTGTTTTTATCTCGTAATTTGCAGCATCACCTGCCATTTCATGCGTATCAACTTCATTTAACGGAACGAGCCCGAACAGGATATACCATTGACGTGCCTGTACCATTTCTCCAGTCTGCGGACCGTTTCCAATCGTGTGTATATGTGTCGTACACCCGATGACAAATAAGGATAGCAGAATTACTAACAATATTCCAGTTTTTTTCATTTTACCTCCGTTTTGTTTGGTTTATTTTCAGCGTTCCGATTGAAGATTCGATGCTCTCCAATTTCTTTTCGTAAATAGTTCTGGGAATAAAATAATCAATTTGGTAATAATTACCTGCTACCCTGCAAAACAACTTGAAGGCAACGGTCTCTGGTGTGGTAATTAAATACTGAACAACTTCGACATTATCGACGGAAAACTGTCCTCTGGTTATCTGATCGCTCTTAAAACTATCTCTGAGAAATTTTTCAAAATTTTCATCCAGTGTCTTGAAAGGTTCGGTGTTGTTGCTGAGCTGGTTTACGAGGATGAAGATGCCGTCAGGTGACCTCATAATCGTTTTTAATTTCAATTGGAAATACGCCGCTGAATCCGTTTCGATGACAGTTTGAATATTATTGCGTTGCAGGCCTGTTATTTCACTGCATTCAACCGGGAACTGCAGGCTCAGCAAAGAGTCAACCGCAACCGGCGATGACAGTAATGCAGGCTGCACATTGAAATTGAGTGGCAGGAAATCGGTTTTTGCGGAAGAGGCCGAATTACAGGACATCAGGCCTATCGCCGTCAGAAGCAACAGGAATATGCTCTTGCCAAACAGCAGATTTGAGGATTGTGGATAAATATGTATTCTGTTGATTCCTTAAATGGTTATAGCTGAAACAATCAGATTAAATCAAATACATTAATCTTGAAAAATAATTTTCATCCTTGATTTAAATTACGACTCCCGCTGTCAGACGGACAACCAAAAAGGCTGAAATTAATTCCTGAATATGATCCGCTTGCACGGATACCGGCAGGTGAAGATGATCATTTTATTTTCAGCACAATCTTACCCCGGACTCTACCGCTTTCACTTTCAAGATGAGCTTCCCGGACTGCCTGCACGGGCAAGGTTTTATGGAGTATTGGCTTCAGCCGGCCGTTTTCACACAACTCCTTCAAATATTCAAGATCCCTAACTGAGGTCCTGACCAGTAAATTCCTGGCGCTTTTTCCGTTTAGCGGACGAGTGATCAATTCCGTGAAAAATCCTCCAGCAGTTGGAATTGTAGTGATATACCGGCCCTTGTGTGTAAGCAGCGGACGGGCTTTCCAAAAGGTTCCGGAGGCCACCGCATCAAAGATAATATCGTATTTTTCAGTTTGTTTCCAGGGATTTGAGCTGGTATAATCAATCACTTTGCCGGCACCAAGGTTTTTAACAAATTCCAGGTTTTTTGTGCTGCAAACGCCGCAGACATTTGCTCCGAGGGCCCGGGCAATCTGGACAGCGAAACTGCCTACTCCGCCGGCTGCGCCGTTTATCAGTACATGCTTTCCTCTGGTCAATTTTCCCCTGTCACGTAAACCCTGAAGCGCAGTCATGGCTGCAAGGGGGATAGCCGCCGCCGCTTCAAAAGAGATATTCGCGGGTTTAAAGAAAAATCCCCCTGCAGGGACTGCCAGAAATTCGGCGCAGGCACCCCCTTTCACTGCCGGAACCATACCGTAAACTTCAGCTCCGGGTTTATAAACCGAAACCTTCGAACCGGCCTCGTGGATAATTCCTGCGAAATCTGCACCCGTAGAACGAGGAAATTTCCAGCCGGTCACTAATTTAAGGTCCCCTCTTCTTATCTTCCAATCAACCGGATTAACGGAGGAAGCATATACTTTTACCAGCACTTCATTAGGTTTAATTGCCGGTATTTCGAGATCGGTGTATTCCAGCACTTCAGCCGCTCCGTATTGGTTGTAGATTACAGCTTTCATCATCTGCAGCACCGATCGGTATTATTTTGCACCGGCGTTGTCTCCGTCTGCCGGAAAGAATTTGGAGAAAAAGTTCCGAAGACCATTCAGATAAAGCTCCTTTGAGGTTTTAAAACCTGTGTTATGTGTGCCTGATATTTTGAGAAACATCTTTTTGCCGGTGAGGTTATTGAAGAGCTCTCTGCCATGTCGAAAGGGTACGATTTCATCTTCGTCACTATGGATTACCAGTACCGGGCATTTGACTCTTTTGAGATAATTCTGCGTATCATAGCTGAAGCATGTAAGCAGACGAACCGGTAAATACGGATATAATTTAGCACCCAGCGCCTGAATAGAAATGAATCCGGATTCAATGATCAGGGCGGATGGATTCTGGCTGGCCGCTACCCTGGCTGC